>DATFOT010000177.1:0-6073 GCA_035265265.1 Aestuariivirgaceae bacterium
CATCGACGATTACGAAGTACGCACCGCCATAGCCGACATCGACGCGAACCGCGCCGATGCCCGGCACTTTGATCTCGGTATCGAGAATCGCCGCGTAGCAGGGCACGTTGACGAGCTTCACCTGCTCTACGCGGCCGTCACGGCATTGGGCTTCGACTGGAACCAGCCCGCCCGGTGTTTCGAGCGTCAGACGAGTAACCGGCTCCATCATGGCGATCATTCCGGTCTCGAGCAGCACCGTGGCGACACAGATGCAATTTGAGCCGGACATCGGCGGATAATCATCTGGCTCCATGATGATGAAGCCGGCATCTGCTGCCGGATCTTTCGCGGGCACAACCAGATTGGCGTGAGTGAAAGCGCCGCCGCGAGGCTCATACAAGAGGAACTTGCGCAGCGCGTCGTTATTCTGCATGAGCCACTGCTGCTGCTCATAGACGCTTGCGCCCGGCGGCGGCAGCACGCCGCCCGTAATGACTTTCCCGACCTCCCCTTCTGCGTGGGCGCCGATCACGGTAATGGTCAAGCTCGCCTTCATCAGATCGCTCTCAATTGGATTGCGCGGGCTTGGTGACATCGTTTTCGGGGTTGATTTCGTACCCCGGACCGATCACCAGCGGCGATTGTGGCAGAAGCGACTGGTCGATATCGCTTTTGATCATCTTCTCGATGCGCTGCAGTTCCTCCCCGCCCGGCTTTTCGAGGATTCGCACCACGACTTTATAAGGCACATCCTTTTTCACACCCTTCAGCGGCGGTGTCCGCAACACATATTTGCGCTGATCGCTGGCCGCCTTCACCTGCACGACTACGGCATTGCCCCCCGCCGGATTTTCGAACTGCCCTTCGATGACGGCATCCTGCGGCAGGGTTCCTTCCGTTTTGACGACCACGCCGTAATAGGCTTGCCCTACGCGGTAGTTGAAAATAAATCCGCCTCCGGCAAAGGATGCCGCCGGCCCCTGCGGATTGTCGCAGCCCGCAACCGTCCATAGTGCGATAAGGCAAATGGCACGTTTCATGATCACCTCTCGTAATCCCTTCTTAATTTCACCCCGAGCAACCCCTCCGGCCGGATGACAAGCAGGCTGAGGACGATGGCAAACACTGCGGCATCGCGGTACCCGAGCGGGAAAAACGCTGCCCATGCGGTCTCCAGGAAAGCCAGCACGAAAGCCCCCGCTATGGCGCCGCCGATTGTTCCGAACCCGCCGATAAGGGATGCGAACAGCGCCTTGAGGCCGAGCATAAGCCCCATGTAGAAACTCACGCCGCCATAATAGATCGCCAGCGTAAATCCCGCCGCGCCCGCATAGACGGCGGCAACGACGAAGGTCAGGCTGGTCACCTTGCCCACATCGATCCCGATGAGCCTCGCGAGCGGCGCATCCTCCGAACAAGCCCGCCACAGTCGTCCGAGCTTTGTCCATCGCAGAGCGCCGCTCATGGCCAGGAGAACGGCAGCCGTGCCGCCGATGATCAGCATTTGCATTGCGCTGATCCGGATCATGAAGCTGCCGGCCATGCCCTCGATGGCTGCATTCCCGAGTATCGGCTCAAGCCATTGCTCCCGCCCGCCGGACTGCAGGCGCATCGTCTCCTGCAGCACGAGGCCCAAGCTGACCGATGCGATCAGCAGCGTCTGGCTCCGGCCCCTCATCAGGGGCGCGAACACCGCCTTCAGCGAAAACAATCCCAAAGCAGCCGCGCTAAGCATGCTTCCGGCAAGCCCGGCGGCAAGCATTGCCGCCGTATGAGCGCCAAGCGTCACGGCCGCGAGCGCGGCGTAAAGCGAGGCGAAAGCACAAAACATCGCCATGTCGCCGAACGATAGGACGATGCGATTTGTGAGCCCGTGCACGAGCGCATAAGACACGGCCAGCAGGCTGTAGAACGAGCCTACGAGGAGCGCGTTGAAGACTTGCTGGACAACATATCCGGTTGGGAGCAATTTGTTCTGCCCGGCAGACTAACGATCAAACATAGCTTTACCGGTTAGCATGAAACCTAAATACCGCCCTGTCAAATCTCTCAGGAAAGCCGATCGCTTCACTTGGCAGGACCATCATTTTGTCAATCACCTGCCGGCGCTCGATTTTGCCAACACCGTCGTTTACCGCAATCGCCCCGACCGGCGCGAGGACCGGTTGCTGAGCCTCGCCGATCTCGACGAGTGGCGGCGCTTCGCCGGAACGGGTCTCGGTCCGCCGCGCGCATCCTTCCGGCAAGTTTTCCAGGCCCGCGAAACCATCGACCGATTTTTCCGCCACACTGCCGGCGGCTCTCCCATGGGTGCGGATTTCCGCCGCCTTATCCGCCTCTATGCCCGGCATGGTCCGACTTCTGCACTTGCAAAAACAGGGCAGGGAATCAGACTTAGGCACACCGCGCACCCCGCCGGACGGCCCTCGTTCCTGGCGGGCGTATTGCAGTCGGCCGTTGAATTGGCCTTCTCGCCCGGCCTGGAGCGCGTGAAAGTCTGCCCTGCCTGCGGCTGGCTTTTTATCGACCGTACCCGCAATCGCTCGAAGCGCTGGTGCATAACGGCGCTGTGCGGCAACCGCAGCAAGATGCACCGCCACTATCGCCGGCAGCGTTCTAGGACTTCAAAGTCGCCTTGACGCTTGTCTTCACCGCCTTCAGCGCCTTGGAGACCGGACAGATTTCCTTCGCCGCTTCTGCCGCTTTCGCGAAGGTCGCTGCGTCTATTCCCGGAACGATGCCCTCGGTTTCAAGTTCGATGGCGGTAATATCCGCACCTTGTTGACCGACATCGAGCCTGACTTTCGCGGTCGTCCGGATGCTCCGCGGCGGATGCCCGTCTTTTGTTAAAAGGCCCGACAGCTGCATCGAGAAACAGCCTGCATGAGCAGCGGCGATCAGCTCCTCTGGATTGGTCCCTTGCCCGCTTTCGAACCGCGAGCCGAAGGAAAACTCGCCGTCGAACGCGCCATTGCCGAAGGCCATATGGCCGTGACCTTCCCGCAAGGAACCGTGCCATTCGGCCGTTGAACTGCGTATCGGCATCTCTACCTCCCTGGACAATTGCCGCAGAGGTTATGGCATGGACCCTCTGGGCTCAAGCCGATAGTCTTCTCAGGCCTGCGCGATGGAGTGTCGAAGCAATGACCAGCCAGATCGAATGGCTTTCCCCTTCTGGAACTTACATGGGAGTGCCGAGCGGCCGTTCGATCCGGCCGGGCCAGGCGGCAATCATTGGCATCCCCTTCGACTGCGGCACCCACCCAACCCGGATCGGTGCCCGCATGGGACCGGCTGCCATACGCCGGGAGTCCGGCCTTGTCCGTCCCTTCTATCCACCCCTCTCCGATTCAAACGTGCTCGACGACCTGAACGTGATCGATCTCGGCGATATATCCGTGACGAGCAGCGAGATCACAGCGTCATTCGCCGCAATCGAAAGCGCAGTGGACGCCGTGCTGTTCAGCGGCGGTTATCCGGTGACGCTGGGCGGCGACGGCTCCGTGTCGCTGCCGCAGCTTCGCGCCGTTCACCGTCACTACCCCGAGCTTGTGTTGCTTCACATCGATGCCCATACCGATGCCTACGACCTGCCCGGCTACAACACGTCCACCACCTTCACCCGCGCCGCGGAGGAACGTCTGATCGATGTCAGCCGCTCCTTTCACATCGGCGCGCGCGGCACCCTTGCCATGCCCGGGATTTATGAGCACACCAGGGGCCTTGGATATCGGCTCGTTCTCGGCGATGAGCTCCGCCGGCGTGGCGTGGCCGACGTATTGTCCGATGTGCGGGGCGCCATCGGAACGAGGCCCGTCTATCTCTGCTTCGATATGGATTTTATCGACCCGGCCTGCGCACCGGGCGTGGCAACCCCGACCTGGGGAGGACCTGATGCCGCCAGCGCCCTGGATTTGCTCCATGGGCTCGCCGCCATGCGCGTCGTAGCGCTGGATGTGAACACGGTCAGTCCGTCCCATGACGTCGGGGGAATGACAGCCTGCCTCGCTGCGCAGATCGTGCTGGTTGGCCTGCATCTGATCGCGCTTGGCCGAAACACCGGTTAGTGCTTTGGCCGGGTGTGCCGCTATGATAAAGGCGCTTCATGCCTGCCTGTAATATCTGTGGTGGCAGCTCCTTCGGAGCAGGTCCTTCCGGCCGCCTCGCCGAAAATGGCCTTCCATCTCGCTGCCTGGCCTGTGGTTCCTTGGAGCGCCATCGCGTGGCGCGCGAAATCATCGACGCGATTCGGAGCCCCGCGCATTTTTCCGCCTATCGCCTCATGCGGTTTAGTCCCGACCCGATCGTGGATGAATCATGGTTTGCGGACTGCGAACTGTCGATCCATGGCGGCGACAACTCCTTGGACCTTCAGGCAATCGCCCGCCCCGACTCAGCCTTTGATGTCGTCATCTGTTCGCATGTGCTTGAGCATGTGCGCGACGATGCCAAGGCTCTCCGCGAACTCGTTCGCATTCTGTCTCCGCGGGGATTTCTTATCCTCATCGTTCCGCGCGTCCTTACCGGAATATTGACGCAAGACTGGGGATTTCCCGATCCGGAGAAGAACCTCCATTACCGGGGTTATGGTCGCGACTTCGACGCCATGCTTGCCAACACGCTGCCCGATATCCACATACTGGCGGCGGCGCTGCCCGACCCCGTCACCGGAGATGCCAAGCGTATTCATGTGCTTACGAAATCAGTCTTCTGGCGTGATCGCCTGCTTGCCAATGTTCCGGCTGCGCGCCGGGTCGCATAGCCAGCTTTGCTCGCGAGCCGTAGCCTTGCTTCATGGTCCCTGGGCGGCTACAGACTCCGCTCCAGGGGCCGGATAGCTCTCAAATCATCGAGTCCTTCCATGAAACAAACCACCTCCGCCACGCTTATCGATGAGGTTCTTCAGTGGCTGAACCAGCAGGCCCTGAACGATACCGGCCTTGAGGCCATAGCACGCGGCACCTGCGAGCGCCTGGCCGCCGCCGGTCTTCCTCTGGCGCGGGCCTATATGTCCTTCTCCATGCTGCATCCGCTCTATCGCGCCGTCGGTTATCTATGGGAGCGCGGCAAGGGCCTTTCGGTGGAGAAGCATCGTCATGTGCGTGGTGGCGAGGCTGATCGGTTTCTTAAGAGCCCGTTTTACCATCTCGTCAAAAACGACTTGCCGCACCTGCGGCGCCGCATCCACCCGAGTGGCGGGCCTGCCGAATTCCCCGTATTTGATGAGCTGCGCGAACAGGGCATCACCGACTACCTCGCTTATACCCGCAGGTTCCGGCCCTCCTCCGAGCAAGGCATGATCGGCTCATGGGCATCCGATCGCGAAGACGGATTTTCCGATGAGGACATTGCGGCTCTGTTGCGTATTCAGGAAAGCTTGGCCGTCGCCTCGAAAATCGCCGTCAAAGGCGAGCTCGCCCGCAACATGCTCACCACCTATCTTGGCGCCGGCGCCGGTGAGCGCGTGCTCTCCGGTCAAATTCAGCGCGGCGACGGCGAGACGATCAAGGCCGCCATTGTTGTGGCCGATGTGCGCAATTCGACGATCCTCGCCGAGGAATTGGGGCGCGAGCCGTATATTGGTGTCCTCAACACCTTTTTCGATGCGGCTGCCGGCGCCTTCGCCGATGGCGGCGGCCACATATTGAGTTTTCTGGGCGACGGTTTCCTGGCGATTTATCCCTCAGGCGACAGCCCGCGCAGTCGTCGCGAAGCATGCCAGCAGGCATATGTCGCATCTGTCACCGCCGCTCTTCGCATGCGCGAGGCCAATGAAATCCGCCGCAAGGATAGCCTTGTCGAGATCGGCTATGGCATCGGCCTGCACATCGGCAATGTCATGTTCGGCAATGTCGGCCTGCCTGATCGCTTGACCTTCTCTGTCTTTGGTGCCGCCGTCAATCAGGCGACGCGGCTCGAGTCACTGACGAAAACCTATCGAATACCCATTATAGCGAGCGAGGAATTCCGCTCAAGGTGCGAGGGCAATTGGAACGAGCTCGGCAGTGAGGTCCTGCGGGGCCTGAGCCATCCAATCAAGGTCTTCTCGCCAGCAAACATCGATCAGGTCGAGCCTGCTCTGGCCATATCG
>DATFOT010000178.1:0-3566 GCA_035265265.1 Aestuariivirgaceae bacterium
CCCAGGGCGGTGCTTTGCCATTGCGTGGATTTTCGAGGCTCGCGCGCTCCTCATCGGCGAGGGCGCCCGGCCCATGCGGTTCGTTGCAAATTTCGGCAATGCCGTCGACCGACATGCCCCAGCGCCAGCGCAGCACGGCAAGAACGAGCGTGCGCGATGCAGCATTACCCATGGCGTGGCCAAGAGAGGCGCGCTGGCGGAGCGCGTCGTAAACAAGATTTCCGATCGCAGAACGATCGGATGTGCCGGCGAAGCGATGTGACTTTCCCCAGTCCTTCAAGGCTTCGGCGGCCGGCCGATGACGATCCATGATGTCGTTTAGAATTTCAATGGCCGCGGAAGCGCGGCCGCCCGGGCGCATGGGGATCTATGGCTGCAAAAAGAGGCGGACGGCAAACCAGATCCACATGGTCATCAGCGTGAGGACCGAGGCCAGAAAGGCGTAGAAGCGGTCGAGGAGGATATTTTTGCCGGTGTGGATATAGCTGTGGACGAGCCGGGAGAGGAGAAATAGCCAGGCAAATATGATCTGCACCGGATCAACGAGGCGGGTCGCGATCAGCAAGGCGATGAGGATATAAAACAGCACCGGAAGCTCGAACTGATTCTGATAATTATTGGCACGCTTGCGCAGCTGATCGGGCCAGCGCGAGCCGTCGAGAGCGATTTCAGACAGCCGCACCTCGCCCTTGCGAACGGCCAGCACGCGGCCGCGGCCGGTGGCGATAACGAGGAAAAATATCAGCGCCACGTGAATCAGCGCGGGAAGGAGGATCAGCTTGTCATTGGTCATGGTCAATCCTGCCGCTGGTAATTCGGCGCTTCGCGCGTGATCATCACATCATGCACGTGGCCTTCGCGCAGTCCTGCACCGGAGACGCGAATGAATTGCGCGCGCTCCCTTAGCTGCTTGATGGCGCCGGCGCCGGTATAGCCCATGGCAGCGCGCAGACCGCCGACGAGCTGGTGCACGACGGTCGATACCGCACCCTTATAGGGAACCTGCCCCTCGATGCCTTCCGGCACGAGCTTGAGGGCATCCTTCACTTCCTGCTGGAAGTAACGGTCGGCCGAACCTCGGGCCATCGCGCCGACGGAGCCCATGCCGCGATAGGATTTGTAGCTGCGGCCCTGGTAGAGAAAGACCTCGCCCGGGCTTTCATCGGTGCCCGCCAGCAGCGAGCCGATCATGGCGCATGAAGCGCCAGCGGCGAGTGCCTTGGCTAGGTCGCCCGAGTATTTGATGCCGCCATCGGCGATGACCGGCACGTCGGACGCGGCCGCTTCGCGCGCGCAGTCGAGCAGAGCGGAAAACTGCGGCACGCCGACGCCGGCAACGATGCGGGTGGTGCAGATGGAGCCGGGTCCGATCCCCACCTTCACCGCGTCGGCGCCGGCATCGATGAGAGCGCGCGTCGCTTCGGCGGTCGCCACATTGCCGGCGATCACCTGAACCTCGTTGGACAGGCGCTTGATGCGCTTCACCTGCTCGATGACGTGGATCGAATGGCCGTGGGCGGTGTCGACAACCACGGCATCGACGCCCGCTGCAATCAGCTGCCTGGCGCGTTCATAGCCCTTGTCGCCGGTACCGGTGGCCGCGGCAACCCTGAGCCTGCCCTGCCCGTCCTTGGCGGCATCGGGGTGATGGGCGGCCTTCTCCATGTCGGTCACGGTGATGAGGCCGGTGCACTTGAACTGGTCGTCGACGACGATCAGTTTCTCGATTCGGTGCTTGTGCAGAAGGCGGCGCGCCTCGTCGCGGTCGACGCCTTCCTGCACGGTGATGAGCTTCTTGGTCATCAGCTCGCCCACCTTCTGATCGAGATCGGTGGCGAAGCGGACATCGCGGTTGGTGATGATGCCGACGAGCTTGCCGGTGCCGTCGACGACGGGAATACCGGAGATGCTGAACTTCTCCTTGAGCGCACGAACATCGGCAAGCGTAGCCTCGGGGCCGATGGTGATTGGGTTGACCACCATGCCGCTTTCAAACTTCTTCACCTGCCGAACATGCTCCGCCTGGCGTTCGGGGTCCATATTGCGATGAATGACTCCGAGCCCGCCGAGCTGCGCCATCGCTATAGCGAGCCGCGATTCGGTGACGGTGTCCATAGCGGCGGAGATGATCGGAATCGAGAGCTCGATCGTGCGGGTGAGACGGGTGGCTGTGGCAACCTCCGCCGGGAGCACCGAAGAGGCCCCGGGTTTCAATAGGACATCGTCGAAGGTGAGATATTCGGGAAAGTCAACCAGGTCCGGCTTGGCCATTGCCCCCTCGCTTGCACCGGCTGCGAAGAGACGCTGCCGGCCAACATCATGAGTTGGCGGCTGTCTTTAACACCGCCCGAGCCGCGGCGCCATGGTGAAGTGTTAAGAAGGCGAATGCCAATTTATCCAATCCGTTAGCTCGATTTTGAACATGCTGGTTAACGTGGCTGCATGGTTTGCTCTCTACGATCCGCGCCTATCTTGAGTTGAATGGTTCAATGAGCAACATGCAGTCACCGCGAATACTGATTCTGGACGACGACGACCATTATGCGCTGCTGTTTTCGACTTTTCTGAAGCTCGGCGGCGTTGAAGGCGGCGAAGTGGAACATGCGACATCTGCCAAGAGCGGCGTCGAGCGCCTGCGCGCATTTGCGCCAGATCTGGTGTTTCTCGACAACCGCATTCCTCCCTATACGGACTTTCGGCCGGGCCTCAAAGCGCTGAGAGATGCAGGCTATGAGGGACCGGTGGTTGTTCAGTCGGCCTGCGTCGCCGATGAAATCTTCGACGAAGCCCCGCGACTCGGTGTCGCCGAGGTCATCGACAAGTTCGACATGAACGACGTTCGGCTGATCGAGCTCCTGCAGAAGCACACAGGCTTTCGCGGCGAGGTGTAGGCGCCGCCGCATCCGTTCTTCCTGATCATCGTCATTCATGACGAATGGAGGGACTACCGCGGAAGCCTGTGCCGAGGACGAATAGTTCCGCCGAATCGCCGCGGCTCGCTTTCGGTTTGATATGACGGACCGAAGTGAATTCGCGTTTCATGCCGGCGAGCAGCTCGGTTTCGGTGCCGCCGCGCAAGACCTTGCACAGAAAACTTCCGCCGGGCCTGAGAATATCGCGAGCAAAAGCCAGGGCGGCCTCGCACAAAGCCATGATGCGCAGGTGATCGGTCTGGCGATGACCCGTCGCATGGGCCGCCATGTCGGACAGAACGATGTCGGCGGCATCCCCGCCGAGGGCTTCCTTCAGACGTGCCGGCGCCCCGTCATCGAGGAAATCCCCCTTGAGAACCGTTACTCCCGCCAGCGGATCCATTCCATGCAAATCAATGGCGACGACGCGGCCCTCGCCCTCGGCCGCGCGCACCCGGGCCGCGGCAACCTGCGACCAACTGCCTGGAGCGGCACCCAAATCGACGACGCGCATGCCCGGCCGCAGAAGATTATATTTGTCGGCGATCTCAATCAGCTTGAAGGCGGAGCGGGCCCGATAGCCCAGGCGCTTGGCATCGCGCACGAATGGATCGTTCAGCTGGCGCTCGAGCCAGTGTTTCTGGGAAGGTGTTC
>DATFOT010000179.1:0-5115 GCA_035265265.1 Aestuariivirgaceae bacterium
CCGGCCGCCGTACAGCGTTGCGATCTCGCGTAGCATTCTGAGATTGAGGGCGGCAACAAAGATGATATCGAGCGCCGCTGCAGGGGTGACCGCGGTCAAAAGAGTGACGCGGCGGGCGGCGCGGGCAATCAGTCCGAGCGCGTTTTCGTCGAGCAGCGCCATCAGGTCGCGCTCTGCGAGACGAATACGGTCATCGGGCGCCATCATGCCATCGGCATGACTGTCGAGCTGGTCAAGACCCCAGCGGAGATCCGGCCGGCCGCGGTAGATTTTTCGAAGCTCGCCGAGCGTTCGGGCCGCGGCCTGCCTGTCTCTTGCGACGAGGGCGCGGGCTGCATCCTCATGGATGCCGACGAGGCGCTTGAGGGCGAGAAGGCCCGCCAATTCGCGGATGACCACCGCCAGCGCGGCAATTCCTGCGAGGCCGAGGCAAGCAGCGCCGATCCAGCCGAGCGCGGCTGAGCGCAGGAATAAAGAATCGACCAGCTGCGTGAACGCCAGCCCGGCAGACAGCGCCAGCAGCGTTCCGAGCGCGGCGAAGAACAGGCGTGCCCACCGGAAACGCCGCGTGCTCAGCTGGGGCTCATAGGTTGGAAGCTCCAGTTCCTGATCTTCAGGCTCAGCGTCGAATTCGATGCGATCGAGCGGAATGCTGCGCGGTTCTCGATTTTTGGTGCGGCTGGTCATGCGAGCCTGTCTCCGAGAAGGAACTCCAAAGCGCGATCGAGGCGGATATGCGGAAAGCTCGGGCCCAAGCCCAATTGACTGCCGCCGGGAAGCAGCGGCGGACGAAAGCGCACAAAGCGCACCTTGGGGCCGGCACCGTGGTTGGCAATTTCTGGATTTTCGGGCAAGTCGCCCGGGAATATCGCTGCTTCCGTCTCGCCGTCGAAAAGGCTTGCGCCGATCTTCTCACCCTTTTTGGGAACGCCGACGATGCAGGCAAGCTCCTCCCCTCTCTGCTTCACGGTTGCTTCACGCGTGGCACGGATGGCGGCAAGCGCTGAAACATCGATCCTGGCGCCTCTGAATTCAGCTTGCGCCGACGCATCCTTGACGATCGATGCGAGAATCGCTTCCAGCGGGTCGTGAGAACTATGGTGAAGCTGATCGGCCTTAGTGGCAGCAAACAGGATCCGGTCGATCCGGCGGCCCAGGACCTGGCGCGCCCAGGCATTGGAGCCCTGCCGGTAGATGGACAGGACTGAAGTGAGCGCCGCCTTCAGATCATCCACGGCATCTTCACCGGCATTCAGCGCAGACAGCACGTCGACCAGCACGATCTGACGATCAAGCCGGGCAAAGTGATTGAGAAAAAAAGGCTTCACCACATGATCGACATAGGCGTCATAGCGGCGCTCCATGAGAGCATGCAGCGATCCGCGCCGGGTTTTTCGCGCTTGATCGAGCTCAAGCGGGGCGAAGGTGAGAAGAGGCGAGCCTTGCAGATCGCCCGGCATGAGGAACCGGCCCGGAGCCAGGGCCGACAGCGCCACGTCATCGGCCCGGCACCGCGAGAGATATGCTGTGAATATCTGCGCCGCTTTTTGCGCCTGAAGCTCGTCCCTGGGTGCGGAGGGATCGAGGGCCGCCAGGAACCTGTGGTAGGGCTCGGCGAAGGCGAGCCGCGGAGCGCGCCGGCTCGCCCCCAGCATGGAGGCGCTCCACTCGGCATAAGTGAGGTTCATCAAAGGCAGGTCAAGCAGCCACTCGCCGGGATAATCGATGATGTCGATCGACAGGCGGCGGGCGACACTGTCGCGGCTGAACAGTCCTTCGCCCATATACTCGATGGTGAGCCGCAGTTGGCTCAGGCGCTTGGTGCCTTCCGGCCAATCGCGGTCGGCGGAGGTGAGGGTTTCCAGATGGGCCTCATAGGCGAAGCGCGGAAGCTCGAAATCAGGCTGCGGTTCCAGGTAGGCACGAGCGATACGGTGGCCGGAATAGGCTGAAAACATCGGCAACCGGCCGCCATGGATGAGATTATGCACCAGTGCGGTGATGAAGACGGTCTTCCCCGATTTCGACAGACCGGTCACGCCGAGCCGCAGCGTCGGCTCTGCGAAGCTCCGGGCAAAATCCCTTATGCCGCCAAGGGCAATACGGGTTTCATCGATGATCGATTGGAACATAGCAGACCTGCCGCCGCTATCGGGCGTCAAGAGTCTTCGGTGTCAGAAAGAGCTTGAGCTCGCCGGAGATCTCAGGTTCGGGCGCAAGCTCCGCCCAGTTTTCTCCAGGCAGCATTATTATTGCCGCTGCCGCCGTCGGAAATTTGCGGCCAATCGCATCGAGCAAAGCGGGGTCCCCGCTGGTGCAAAGGCTGACGGCGAGGTTTTGAACCGAGGGATTGTGCCCCATCAGCATGAGCGGCGCGCCATGGTTCTCCAGCCCCAGGCGTTTAAGGTAAGCACGGCCATCGCCGAATGTGTAGAGCGTCTCGTCATAGACCACGGCAGGGCTTGCCGCCATCTCCTCGAGGACGAGCTTGAGCGATTCGCGTGCGCGGCGAGCGGGCGAGCAAAGGACTTTTTCGGGTATCAGGCCGCGGCGGGCAAGCTCGCGCCCCATTCGCGGTGCATCGGTCTTGCCCCGCTTGCTCAGCGCACGATCGAAATCGCCGAGCGCCTTGTCGGACACCTCCGACTTCGCGTGGCGCAGCAGAATGAGCTCGAGCATGCGATTGCTCCGTTGCGGCTCAGCGGCCAATGTCATTCAAATCGAATGGCGTGGTTTGATAGACTTCGTTGATCCAATTGCCAAACAGCAGATGCGCATGGCTGCGCCAGCGATTTTCGGGAGGTGCATTGGGATCACCGCCCGGAAAATAGTTCTTCGGCAGATCGATAGCCCTGCCGGCGTCGGTGTCGCGCCAATATTCCTCAGCCAGCGTGCGGGTGTCGTATTCGATGTGGTTGAACATGTGGAGGGCGGAGCGCGGGGCATCGCTGAGAAGGCAAAGGCCGACCTCGTCCGATTCGATCAGCACCTCGAGGGACGATTGAGCCGGCAGGTCTGACCGGCGTACTTCGGTCCAGCGCGATACCGGAATGGAGAAATCGTCGGAAAAGCCGCGCAGATACGGCGAAGCTGGGTTCAGGTTGCGATGGCGGTAAACGCCGAATGATTTTTTCGGCAGGATATGTTTGGGCACGCCATGAAAATGGTGGAGGCTCGCTTGCGCGCCCCAGCAGATATTCATCGAGGAATGAACGTTGCTCTGGGTCCAGTCGAAGATGCGCCGGAGCTCGTCCCAATAGGTGACGCTCTCGAATTCAAGCAGTTCGACCGGCGCGCCGGTGACGATGAAGCCATCGAACTTCTCGCTCCTTATGCTTTCCCAATTGCGGTAGAAGGCCAGCATGTGCTCGGCAGACGTGTTCTTCGGCGTGTGCGAGGTGATTTTGACGAGGGTCATCTCCACCTGAAGAGGGGTAGCGCCGACAAGCCTTGCGAACTGCGCCTCCGTCCTGATCTTGTTCGGCATCAGATTAAGGAGACCGATCCGGAGCGGCCGGATATCCTGACGGATGGCAATTTTCTCCGTCATGACCATCACTCCCTCGCGCTCGAGTGTCGCGCGCGCGGGAAGGTTGTCGGGGACTTTTATCGGCATCGGACCATCCGGTTAAATCCCCTTGCGTTCGATGATGGCGCTCATCATGTCGATGAAATCGGCTTCACAGTTGATGCGGGGGATCTGCTCCATCTCGACCGCATAGCCGAAATTCACCGCGATTGCTTCGTAAATAGGCAGGCGATGATGCAGCAGCTGCTCGAATCCCCACACGGCAAACCCGTCCGGGTCGACATCGTCATCCTCCGCGATGCCCTTCAGCTTTTTGTACTGCACCCATTGTTCCTTCAAAAAACTCTGCTGATAATACATGGGCTTTGGCTGCTGGCGGAACCGCTCGACCAGGGTGCGGGCGTGGTCCTCCGTGCCGCGTATATAGAGAAGCACGGTGTGATCGGCCAGGGTTCGCAGCAACGGATCCGATGGGTTTGCCGGGTCGACCAATTCGCAGAGACTGCCGCCGGAGTCGCATATGAAATGGCTGTAGCCGTAAATCTCGCGCGCTTTGTCGATGAACATCGGAACATCGTGCAATGCCGAAATTTCGGCCTCGCGGTGCAACGCCTGACGGCTGCAATATTCAGCAAAGCTGATGCCGCCGCGCTTGGGATTGCCGGGCTTGCCAAGATAAGTCGACAGCGGCGCCAGATTATCGAAGGTGAGGTTCGACGAAATATAAATGGAATCCGAGCGCAGAAGATCGCGCAGAAAAGGCACTTTCATCGCCTCGCGCTTGAAATTGTCGACAATGTGCTCGCCCATGTAGTGGGTGCCGATGCGATAATCGATGGAATAGTGGAACCACCCCTCCTTGCGCAGTAATTGGGCAAGGGTCGTCTTGCCCACGCCGGACATGCCGAAGATCGTCACGGCCTTGTGCTGCCAGGCGCGAAAGTCTTTAGCGGAGGAGAAATGCATGGGGGGTTGCCAGACTGCCAGACCGCTTCCTAAACCAGAGTAAGGCCCAGGGCAACTCGGGCGGAAAAAGAGGAGCAAGGGTGGTCACGCAGTCCCAGCCGCAGGCCGAATACCCAGGGAGCTGGTACGCCGCCACTGCTCAAATACCCGCAAGGCGGCCGGAGCTGTCCGGCACCATGTCCTGCGAAGTCTGCGTGATCGGAGGAGGACTTGCGGGGCTCACGCTGTCCCGCGAATTGGCGCGCCGGGGAAAAAACGTCGTGCTCCTGGAGGCGAACCGGATCGGCTGGGGTGCCTCGGGCAGGAATGGCGGGTTTGTCTCGGCCGGTTTTGCGGAAAGCATAATCAACATCATCAAGCGCGTTGGGCTTGATGAAGCCAAGGCGCTTTACAAGCTGTCCATCGAGGGCCTGGATCATGTGCGCAGCATGATCGCAGAGCGCGATCCGACGATCAGGATGGGAGACGGCTGGCTTGTTGCCCAGCGTTATCCCGATGCCGATGGCCAGCGACGAGTTTCAGAGCTTTTGAACCGCGAGTTCGGCCAAAGGACCACGGTGCTGGACCCAGCGGAAACGCGCCGCCTTCTCAGGTCCGAACGCTATTTCCACAGTCGCTTC
>DATFOT010000180.1:0-4917 GCA_035265265.1 Aestuariivirgaceae bacterium
AAGAGTGAGTTTCAGGGACCCATTGCCGCTGTAAGTGACTTGGTTTTGAAACTCGACAATTCCCGCGTTTTGCTCAGGATTTCTCTTGAAATAAAGGCCGCCCGAGGGGCAGAAATCCTTTGCCTCGAAACCATCGTAAAGCCGCTTACGCCAACGATCGGATATTTGCCCAAGATCGCCCACCACTGACTTATAAGAGAATCAGTCGCCAAGACAAGGAAAGCTGTTCCCCTGGCTTCGGTTGGACGCCCTACAATCGATCAGGATGATACGTGGTCGATTGAACGCCCATCCTTGTCACGCTTGATGTGAAGTCAGCACGATTCCCAACTTTGATGCTTCCGGCAGCCCATTTTGTGAAGCGGTTCGCCGGGCGATGCTCAAATCTAATCGCTGGAAGAGCAGCAGCGGCTTTGAGCCAGCCGCTCGCCATGCCTGGTCCGTACTCGAATCGGATGCCATGGCTTTTGGCAATGGCGCTAAACTCGGCGGATAAGCGGCCGGGCCGGGTCTCAACCACCATCTCTGCCGCCGCGATCCGAATGCGGTTAGAGATCGGCCTCGGCCGGTCTGTGAGTTTTGTTCCTGTCACTGGATGAGACAGGAGAACGTGAAGATCGGTGATTTGCCGTCGCAAGCAATCATCGCTCTGCAGAGCGCGAGTTGCCGCAGATGAGTCGGCTCTCTCGGAAATCAAGCCAGGCCGGTCCGCAAAATCCATCGCCTGGGCCGAAACCGACGATATGAGCAACATCACGGCAAGAGCTGTCGGAACTTTTACGATCATGTGAGAACTCCCCAAGCCATCCCGGTGTGTAAAATTGCGCGGAAGTCGTTGACAAAACGTTCACGCCCGCGCTGCTCCGGCCAATGCTGAAGACACTATCGTGAGCTCCGCGCCATCAGTCTTTCTGCGCGCGTGTAGAACTCGCGAAAAAATGACTGAGTATGAACGGGATAGGACCGCCAGTTGCTTGGTCCTCCAATGGAGTCGACTCATTTACCAAATTACTGGATCGGTTCATGCACCAGCAGTCACCAGCTCAAGCCTAGCAGCCGTCGTCGTCCAAATCATTGGCGGCCCGCACGATCATTTCGAATTCGCTTAGGCCTTCGGCCTCAGAGGACCGCGGCCGCTGCACTTTTGCAGTGTCGCGGCAAGTTTGGGCGTCTGGTTGACTATCCAAACGATAGAATGGAATCTGGCTCGTATTCCGCTCGTTCAAACCATCACCCTTGTGATAAAAGGAAACCCCCTCGCGCGGCTTTGGGAAGGCGTGGAGGGGATTTCCCTGTAGGGAAGGATTCGATCACCCTTCCCAGCACGCATCAATTTCTCTGGCCGACCCTGGTTCCGTAGATGGCCAATTTGTAATCAAAGCCAGACGCGGTGGAACCCAAATGGAAGCGCGAATGTCAGCTCAATTTAGAAAAGTTATCGGTGCTGCTGCCGGCGTATGGGGTGTCGTCTACGCGCTTACCGGACACGTCGCTCATGGCGCGCAGCCTACGAAGGGCAATAGGTTGGTAATATCCCAGGCACAGGAAGTCCGCAACTATGATAGGCCGCGACAAGGGGGAAATCGGATCGCATTCTGCTTGCCGGCTAACGGGGAATGCGGCAAGCCCGCCGCTGATGCATTTTGCCGTGGCAAGGACTTCGAAGGAGCCCTGACGTTCCAGCGCGAACGCATGGAAGGCCACGGAGCGCAAATGCGCTTCCTTCGTATAAAGTGCTGGCGCACCCAGGGCGCAACTGTGCCTGACGTGACCGCCGCACGAGACGTAATAACCAACACCTCGGCCAAATCAAACCGCATGCGTTACGGCGGTCAAGGCGCCTGGAAGTAAGGTTTGGTGGAGTCATGACAGAGGATAGCCATGTCATTAGATGCTGCGATTCAGGGCAAGATCCGAAGCGCTGTCCAGGACGGGTTCGCGGCCCAGACAGTCTTTCTGGCGGACCTGGTGCGGTGTCCTTCAACTCGGGGCAATGAGCACACTGTTCAGGATCTCATGGCACGTGCGATGCGCGAGCGTGGCCTCAGTGTCGATGTGTTCGGCATCGATCATGAGGCAATAAAACGCCATCCCGGGGGTTCCCGAATATCCGACAAACATTCAGCCGCCCCGATCGTTGTTGGAATTCATCGGCCACGAAAGGAAGTCGGACGGTCGCTCATTCTTCAGGGACATGTCGACGTGGTGCCGGCGGGGCCTGCGGATATGTGGTCGAGCCCACCTTTCGAACCAGTGGTGCGCGACGGCTGGATGTACGGACGCGGTGCCGGTGATATGAAAGGCGGCGTTTCGGCCGCAGTGTTTGCTCTGGATGCGTTGCGCCGCGCCGGATTGCAGCCTGCAGCGACGGTTTATCTCCAGTCGGTGGTTGAGGAGGAATCGACTGGCAACGGGGCGCTCATGACGCATCTGCGCGGGTACAAGGCCGATGCGGCCCTGATTCCGGAGCCGGGACGCGAGATGCTAACTCGCGCCAATGTGGGTGTGCTCTGGTTCGAGATCGAAGTCCGCGGATATCCGGTGCATGTCGCTTACATGGGCAGTGGCGTCAATGCAATCGACGCGGTTTATCGGGTGATCGGCTCATTGAGAGAGGTCGAGGAGCATTGGAACCAGCGGGCTCTCAGCGATCCCCTGTTCGGCGGTAGCGACCATCCGCTCAACCTTAACATCGGTCGCATCGAAGGAGGGGACTGGGCCTCATCTGTTCCGGCCTGGTGCCGAATCGAATGCCGGATTGCCATGCTTCCGGGTACGAATGCCGAAGCTGCAGCCCGCGAAATCGAAGATGAGATCACTCGCTTCGCCCGAAGCGACTCTTTCCTTGCCAACAATCCGCCCAAGATCACCTGGAATGGTTTTTTCGCCGAAGGCTATAAGCTCGAGCCGGGGTCGAATGCCGAAGCGGTGCTTGCGCGAGCACACCAGACGGTTACGGGACGGAGCCTTGAGACGAGTCTTGCCACGGCGTATCTGGATGCCAGGGTGTATTCACTGTACGACCGCATTCCTGCCCTCAATTATGGATGCTTCGCAGAAAACTATCATGGATATGACGAGCGCGTTGACCTCGCGTCCCTTGGGGGCACCACGGAAGTAATCGCACTCTTTATGGCAGAATGGTGCGGAGTAGAGCCTGTAATCTAGGTGCTCATAATTCCGGACCTCGCCCAATGGTTGCCGGAACAAGGACTGAGCGGGACCGCCGCTCGCGTCCCCACAAAACCCCGGCAAGAACAATTATGGTGGCGGTGATCAGCAGGACGGACACCGCTGCGACCGCCGGATCGACATTGTCCCTCAATCCCATCCAGACTAGGCGCGGCAAGGTGATGGCATCGACGCTGGTGATGAAGAGCGTCACGCCAATCTCTTCCCAGGACAGGACGAAACATAAAAAGAGAGCGGATATGATCCCAAAGCGCACATTCGGCACGATGATCAGGCTTATGCGTTGCCAGAGCGAGGCGCCCATGCCGCGAGCCGCCATTTCGATGCGCCGGTCAACTTGGCTTAAGGCGACCATCATCAAGATCACGGCAAAAGGTGCGATCATGACGGTGTGGGCCAGCACCACACCGCTCCAGGTGTCATAGCCCAGCACAGCCGATACTTTGGAAATGGAAGTCAGCAGAAAATAAAGAGTTATTGCGGAGACCACGGGCGGCACGATCATCGGCAGCATGACAAAACCGATAAGCGCTGCGGATAAGCGGGGCTTCTGAAACCACAGACCAAGCGCAAAGGAGGCCGCCAGCAATGTTGCGAGCATACTGCTCACAAGACCTATCGAAATACTTAAGAGAGCGCTTTGACCCCATTGCGGATCATCGACCAAGGTTCGGTAGTGCCTAAGCGACCATTCACCCGTGGGCATGGATAAATAGCTGGATGACGTGAACGAGGTCGGCACAACCGCAATCAGGGGAGCTATCAGGAACAAAACCACGATAGCCGTACAGATGAGGGCGCAGGGACCGGGACGATAGATGTCCATGGCTTCAGCCTACCAGTTTGTCAACGCGCGTAAGGCGAAGGAAAAGCACGATCAACGCTCCGACCGCTAGTACAAGCACAACGCTGATGGCCCCCGCCAACCCCCAGTTCACCGTTTGAAAGGTTTGAACATAGATGAATTCAGCAATGAGCACGCTCCGCCCCCCGCCGAGAATCGCTGGGGTGATGAAGAATCCAAGGGAGAAAATAAAGGTGATAATGGATGCGCCGATAACGCCGGGCATGGTCATCGGCACGAAAATGGACCAGAAGGTTCTAAGCCGCGACGATCCCATGCCGCGCGCCGCCATCAAAACACGCCGATCAACATGGCGCATGGAGGATGCCAGCGGCAGCACGGCGAAAGGTATTAGAAAGTGTGTCATGCCGACCACGACTCCAAATTCATTGCGCACCAGCACCAAGGGTTCTTCGATGAAACCTAGCCCTTGAAGCGAGGAATTGACGATGCCTCGATTGTACAGCAGCGCCAGCCAGCCGAAGGCGCGTGTGAGTGTGGAGATCCAGAATGGTATCAGGATGAAAAACTCGACGATGATCTGAACCGTTCTTGAGCCGAACACCCACACATAGGACATGGCATAGGCGGCAATGGTGGTGAGAACGGTCACGATAAGGCAGACCCTCAAAGTGCGGACGAATACGGTCTGCACGATAGGATCGGTAAAAACCCGCGCATATTGCGTCATGCCCGGTTCGGGCAGAGTGAAACTCCAGCGGATCACGCCGAAGAATGGCAAAGCATAGGCAACAGCCAGAAACAATGGGAGCGGAGCAATCAGCGCGATAATACCGAGCTTCCTATTGAGCTCAGTCACGGCTGCCGCTCCGCTCTTCCACCTAAGCCGAAATCAAGGCTAGATATTCATCAAGCGCCTT
>DATFOT010000181.1:0-2920 GCA_035265265.1 Aestuariivirgaceae bacterium
CGACAGAGCTGGATCTGGCCAAGAAACGTCTGCGCGCCGAGATCGTTTATGCCGCCGACAGCCAGTCGCGCTTGGCGAGGCTGTTCGGCACTGCCCTCGCGACCGGCAGCTCGATCGAAGACGTGCTCGGCTATCCCGACCGGCTGAACGCGGTCACCGCCGATGAAGTCAAGGCTGCCGCGCATAAGTATTTGGGCATCGAGCGTTCCGTGACCGGCATCATGCGGCCGCAGCCTGCTGCCAACTAATCTGAGGAAAGCCCCATGTTGCGACGTTTGTTTTCGTTCCACCTTCTTGTTGCGATGCTCTGGTTCGCTCTCGGGGTGGTCGCGCACGCATTCGAGATCCGCGAAGTCAAAAGCCCCGGCGGCATCAAGGCCTGGCTGGTTGAGGAACATGCGATCCCGCTCATTGCCATGAGCTATTCCTTTGGCAGCGGCGCGGCGAGCGAGCCGGCCGACAGGGTGGGCCTCACCTATTTTCTGGCGGGCATGCTCGATGAAGGGGCAGGGGACCTTGACTCGGAAGCCTTTCGCAAGCAGCGCGACGAGCTGTCCGCGCGGCTCGCTTTTCAAAGCACGGCAGATCATTTTTCGGGTTCCTTTCAGGCCCTGACGGAAAATCGCGATCGGTCTTTCGATCTCTTGAGGCTCGCTCTCGCCTCACCGCGCTTTGATCCCGAACCGCTCGAGCGCGTCCGCAACCAGATTCTCCTCGGCCTTCAGGACGAGAGGCAGGATCCCGAGCAGATCGCCTTCGACGACTGGCGCGAGCGCATCTTCCTCGGCCACCCTTATGCTCGCAACGGCCACGGCACCGAGGACGGGATCAGGGCGACGGCCGCTTCCGATCTTCGCCGGCGCGCCGCTGATCTCTTCTCCCGCGACAAGCTGCTCATCACGGTCGTCGGCGACATCGACGCCAAGACCCTGGGCATCCTCCTTGATCGGACGTTCGGCAGCCTCCCGGCGGTCGGCAAGCCGCTGGAAGTCCCCGATGCCGTGCTGGCCAAGGGGCCAAGTCTTACCATAGTGGATCGCGACATTCCCCAGAGCATAATCCAGTTTGGCCAGTCGGGCATCCTGCGCAGCGATCCGGACTTCATGGCCGCCTACATCATGAACGACATATTGGGCGGCTCCGGCTTCGGCTCGCGCCTCACCGATGAAATTCGCGAGAAGCGCGGATTATCCTATTCGGTCTATACCGATCTCTTGCCCCTCCACCACGGCGCGGCCATGTACGGCGGCGCTGCCACCCGAAATGATCGGGTGGCCGAAACCATCAGCCTCATAAAGAGCGAGCTGAAGCGTTTTGCGACTGATGGCCCGACGGCCGACGAACTCAAGGATGACCAGACCTATCTGACCGGTTCCTACGCCTTGCGTTTCGACACCAGCACCAAGATCGCCGACCAGCTCTTGGGCATACAGGAGCAGAACCTCGGCATCGACTATGTGGATAAGCGCAACAGCCTCATTGAAGCGGTGACGCTTGAGGATATAAAGCGCGTAGCAAGGCGGCTGATCGATGCGGATGCGCTCATCATCACCATCGTCGGCAAGCCGGAAGGGCTGAAACAGTAGCGGCCGCAGAGCCGGCGGCCGGCAGCCAGCGAGGGCGTGCTGATGCCGATCAGGCGGCTTTCCGAAACCACCGTCAATCGAATTGCCGCCGGCGAGGTGATCGACCGGCCTGCGAGCGTCATCAAGGAACTGGTCGAGAACGCTCTCGATGCTCAGGCCTCGCGCATTGAGATCATATTCCGCGATGGCGGCCGTACCCTGATCCGCGTCGCCGATGACGGCACTGGAATCGAATCTCACGAGCTGTCGCTCGCTGTTGAGCGTCACGCCACCTCGAAGCTCACGGGCGATGATCTCGTCCGCATCACCAGTCTGGGTTTCCGCGGCGAGGCTTTGCCCTCTATCGCTTCGGTGTCGCGCATGACGATCACCTCCCGCGCGCGCGGCGCGAAGGCAGCCTACGCAGTCTCTCTGGAGGGCGGACTCTTGTCCGGCATGCGCCCGGCGGCGCTCGCGCTGGGCACCGTCGTCGAGGTGCGCGATCTGTTCTTCGCCGTTCCGGCGAGACTAAAGTTTCTCCGCGCTGAACGCGCCGAAACCTCCGAGGCCCTCGACGTGGTAAGGCGTCTGGCGATTGCCCATCCCGGTGTCGCCTTTTCCTTCACCACGGCCGACCGTCAGCTGCTCGACCTTTCCGCTGCTTCGCTGCGCGAACGCCTGCCAGAGCTTGTCGGCATGGACTTTCTCCCCAATGCGGTTGAATTTTCCGGAAAACGCGACAGCTACGCCGTTTCCGGTCTTGCCGGCCTGCCGACCTTCCACCGTGCCCAGGGCAATATGCAGTTCTTCATCGTCAACAACAGGCCGGTGCGCGACAAGCTGCTGTTGGGTGCCCTGCGCGGCGCTTATGCCGATCTCATGACCCGCGGCCGCTTTCCCGTGGCTGTGCTCGCAGTCGACTGCCCGCCCGAGCTTGTGGACGTTAACGTCCATCCCTCCAAGGCCGAGGTGCGCTTTCGCGATCCGGCCCTGCTGCGCTCATTGATCGTTGTGACGATCCGCGACGTTCTGTCCATGAGCAGCCGTGCGAGCGCGACCAATTTCGGGAACATCACCGCATCGATCGTGCGGCCGGCAGGTCCGCTGACCCCGTCCCAGCGGGGCATGGCTTTCGAAGCTCAGCGCCCTGCTGCCGTTCATGGATTCGCCGAGGACCCCCTCGCGCCGATCTTGCCGGAAAATGCCGAGCCGCTGCTCGGCCTCGCGCGCGGCCAGCTTCACGAGACCTACATTATTTCTGAAACAGCCGAGGGCTTCGTCATCATTGACCAGCATGCGGCGCATGAGCGGATCGTCTACGAGCAGATGAAACAGCAGCTGGCGAATGCGGCATT
>DATFOT010000182.1:0-4430 GCA_035265265.1 Aestuariivirgaceae bacterium
CTGGCCCATTCGAGGCGGCGAAAAGCAGCCCGGCAGCAAAGGTAAAATGATCGACGAAGAAACCAAACTCCGCCTGGTTTCCCGGCCAATGGGATGGGCCGTGGAAGGCAAAGGCCAGGAACACAACATAGGCGGCCGCAAGAAGTGAGGCTTCGGAAAAGAACGCTCCGGTGAGAAAGCAAATGGCAAGAGCAGATTCGAATAATGCCGCAACCCAGGCCAGAAAGAGCGAAAAAGGAAAACCTGCAGCGGCAATATAGGTGGCGGTATCGTTCATGCCCATGAACTTGAAACTGGCGGCCATGATAAAGATGCCGGCGAATATGATGCGGCCGACGAGAGCCGCAATCGAGTGCCACAAGGGCGCAGAGGTGGTGATCGTCATCGGCTTATTTCGCGAATTGTTCCTGTCTCGTCGAGACCTCGGCCTGAGCGCGCGAAAGGACATTCACCCGATCGCCAAGTTCCACTCGGCCTGCGGTCACGACACGCATATAGATTCCCCTGAGGTTTCGGTGCCGCAGTTCCTCCAGCCAGACCAAGCGCAGCGCGTCCGATCCAAAACGGGCACGGTATTTCTGGCAGCCATTGTGCGGCTCAGGCGTGACTTCCAGCAGCGCCTCGCCCACTCTCAGCCGGCTTCCGGGCGGCAAATTGCCGGTCGACAAATCAAGATCGAGAACCAAGCAATCTCCGAAAAGAGCAAGGGGCTGGCCATTGGCGATCAACTCCGCCACGCCCTTCTCCATGACGGCGATTTGCATATCGCTCTTGCGGCGCTCCGAGCGACCCCATGCATCGCCCGGGACGCCTTTATCGGGTTCCAGCACAGTAGTCTGAAGCGTCTCGCGTCGACCGGCTTTTCCCCTGCGCATCAACAGGGAAACCCGGCCCTCCTCCTTCGCCGAGGCCGGCATGGCTTTCAGCATCTGCGTCAGTTCGTCAAACGAACGGAATCGCGCAGGATCGCCGCGCGTAGTGGAGTCGATCACAGTCACACCGGCACCTCTCACTTTTACCACTGGCCAGTCTAGCATAAGTGCGCCCGGCGCCATCCCCCGGAAATGATTAAACAACGAGCTCGAACAGTAACCAACAGCGGATCGCTAGGTTGCGGGGTTGGAACCCAGCGATGGCGGCCGGCGTTCTGAAGTGGTTGGTAGTCATTACGGGAAGGCGCAGCGTCGGGGAACGCTTAAAACGAGACGCAGGGCTCATGAATTGGAAAATCAGTTCACAGAGGCAGTCGTCCTTGAGGCGCGCCCTGCGGGATACACTTTACACGAGCCTGGTTGTGGTCGCCGCAGCCGTCGCGTTCATGGCCGCGTTGGCATTGCACGACATTTCCGCATCCGATGTGCTCAAAGCTTCACCCGAGCCGATCATCATTCTCGAGGCGGCGGATGGGCAGGAGCTGGGCCGAAAGGGTCCGATACGCGCCGAGCCCGGGGCGTGGTCGGATTTTCCGCAGTTTCTGATCGATGCGGTTGTTGCAACCGAGGACAGGAGATTCTACGACCACAGCGGGATTGATCCGCGCGGTATCGCACGCGCCTTCCTTCGCAATCTGCGCGCCGGCGGGGTGAAGGAGGGCGGCAGCACCATCACCCAACAGCTCGTCCGGGTGATGAACGGCGAAGATGAGCGGACGGTCCGGAGAAAACTTCGCGAAGCCCTTCTGGCTCTGTGGATCGAGCGGAAGCTGAGCAAGGATGAAATCCTCACGCGCTATCTCAATAATGTCTATCTCGGCGCCGGCATCACCGGTGTTTCAGCGGCAGCTCGAGCCTATTTCGATAAGCCGGTCATGCAGCTTTCGCTGGAAGAATGTGTTTTGCTTGCCGGCATCATCAAGGCACCCTCGGCTCTCAATCCGCTGCGGAATCTCGCCGAAGCACGCAAGCGCGCCGAAACGGTCCTCGATGCCATGGTTGCCGATGGCCGGCTCGACCCGGCAAGTGCGGAGGAAGCGAAGCGACGCCCGGCAAATTTGAACCCGGGGCAGCTTGCCGCGTTGCCGCCGAGTTGGTTTGCAGATTGGGCGCATGAGGAGACGCTGAAGATCCCCGCAGCCGGCCCGGAGAGCACGGCTGACACAATTCGGGCGCAGACGACCCTCGTCCCCGAGCTTCAGAAACTGGCCGAGAGCGTGACGTCCGCTGCCATCGCGCGCCAGGGAAGGCAGAAAGGGGCTGGGCAGGTGGCACTCGTGGCGCTGCGGCCGGACGGTGCAGTCGTCGCGATGGTCGGAGGAAGGGGCTACAAGGAAAGCGAGTTCAATCGGGCGGTGCAAGCGCTGCGGCAACCCGGTTCGACGTTCAAGCTGTTCGTCTATTTGGCGGCACTGCGGAACGGCTATTCACTCAATGATGTGATTGAGGATGCTCCGCTCGACATCGACGGGTGGCGGCCCAAAAACTTCGACCGCGAGTTTCACGGCAGGGTTACTCTTTCGGAAGCGTTCATCAAATCCCTCAATGTAGCCACGGTTCGGCTGGCGCAGGATATCGGCGTCGATCAGGTGATCGCCGCCGCGCGCGACCTCGGCATCGATGCACCCCTGGCAGCAACCCCAAGCCTGGCGCTCGGCTCTTCGGAAGTAAACCTCCTCGACCTCACAGGAGCCTATGCCTCGGTTCGCGCCGGCATGCGGATCGAACCCTGGGGAATCGCAGGTCTCGATGCGAATGGTGATAGGATGCCGGCGAACAGGGGACTGCACAGGCAGGCCGATGCGGGATTTGCGCCATACAGTGCCCAGCTCGTCGAACTGCTCGAGAGCGCAGTCAGACGAGGCACGGGACGCGGCGCTGCTCTCGACGGCTTCAGCGCAGGCAAGACGGGAACCACTGAAGATTATCGTGATGCCTGGTTTATCGGCTTCAATGAACATTTGGTTGCAGGCGTGTGGGTCGGCAATGACGACAACGCGCCGATGCGCAAGGTCACCGGCGGTGATCTTCCCGCTTCCATATGGAAAGAGTTCATGACCAAAGCCATGAAGCTTCCCCAATTCAGGCCGCCGGCGGCAGATGAGCAGCTGATTGTCAGCTCAATGCAGCCGGAGCCGCAAAGGGAAGCCGCGCGGGATATAATGCCGGCCGATACCATCATCACAGGCGGGCTCGGCTGGGGCACCAGCTCGCATGCTCTCGCTTCGTGCGATTATGAAGCATGCGGCATGGCCTATAGATCCTTCCGGGCGGCGGACTGCAGTTATCGGCCCTATAGCGGAGGACGTAGGCTCTGCCGCCTAAATGAAGAGGCCGCCTTCGACGACAGCTA
This sequence comes from Aestuariivirgaceae bacterium, assembly GCA_035265265.1. Lineage (GTDB taxonomy): Bacteria > Pseudomonadota > Alphaproteobacteria > Rhizobiales > Aestuariivirgaceae > DATBLQ01. The sequence goes on from DATFOT010000182.1 coordinate 3,286, forward strand.
TGAGGACGAGGTGAGCATGGAAGTGGCGGAACGGGGCGAGGATGAGGAAGGGTTCGAGGACGCCTTTTACGAGGAGTCCGACATGGCCGATGGCGAATATTGCAATTACGAGGCCTGCAGCAGAAGCTATCAGTCGTTCCGTGCGTCCGACTGCAGCTATAAGGCATATAGCGGGCGGCGCAAATTCTGCCGAAAATGATCGGCTAGCAGAATGGCCGATACGCGCGGCAACCCTTTCGGCTTCGCAGATCCGCTCGACGTGCCCGTTCGGTATATCGAGCGCACGCGAGACTATTATTCGGCCCTTGGCTACCCTGCTTATGAGTGGGCCCATTATAGCGACGTGCCGTTCCAACCATTGAGAAAGCGGCTGTCGGACTGCAGGGTCGCCCTCATCACAACCGCTGCGCCTTTCATGCCCGATAAAGGCGACCAAGGTCCCGGCGCTTCCTACAACGCCGCGGCCAAGTTCTTTGCGGTTTATTCCGGCGATGCTCGATCCGATCCCGATCTGCGCATCTCGCATATTGCCATCGACCGCAAGCATACAACGGCGGAAGACCAGGGTAGTTATTTCCCGCTGGCAGAATTACGGCGAAGTGCTGAAGCCGGCAGGATCGGGTCGGTTGCGACGAGGTTTCACGGGGTCCCGACCGATCGCAGCCATCGCACGACGCTGATGACCGACTGTCCCGAGCTGGTGGCGCGCTGCAAATCGGATGGTGCGGACGCGGCATTGCTGGTGGCAAACTGCCCGGTCTGTCACCAAACGGTCAGCCTCGCGGCACGCTTGCTTGAAGACAGCGGTGTTGCGACTGTGGTCATGGGCTCGGCCAAAGACATTGTTGAATATGCAGGCGTGCCACGGTTCCTGTTTTCGGATTTTCCGCTCGGAAATTCAGCCGGAAAGCCCAAGGATCAACACTCCCAGGCTCTCACTCTTGCGCTGGCGCTCGACCTTCTCGCATCGGCACCCGCGGCCCAAACGACAGTGCAGTCACCCTTGAAGTGGGGGGACGATCCCAGCTGGAAACTTGATTATTGCAACATCGAGCGATTTTCGAAGGAGGAGCTAGCGGAAAAAAGGGCCGAGTTCGATCGGGCCAAAGCGCAATCGAAGGAAATCAGGGAAGCCTGCTAAGCCC
>DATFOT010000183.1:0-3041 GCA_035265265.1 Aestuariivirgaceae bacterium
ACCTTCGGCGGCGGCAATGATGCGAATGGATTGCTTGCCGGCAGCACCGCTCTCGTCAAAACTGGCGGCGGCTTTTCGAAATTGAAGAGCCAGTCCGTCGATCTTCACCGGCGATGCCGCGACCGCAATCACATGATGAAGATCATAGGCCTGAGCGAGAAGATCGATCCGGGAAAAGCCCATGGTCATCGGCTGAGACGCGGACGAGACCGTGATGGACAGGGGCGTGCAGGCGAGCGCGATACGGAAGGGAAAGCCGCTCCAGCGCTCCTTACCGCAGTCGATGCCGGTTCCGGATTGCTGCAGGGTTGCGCGCATCTCAGCGAGCCTGTCGCCCGCCTTGTCGAGAGCGAACAGCCAATAGGCGCTCCACAGCGCCAGACCCAGAAGAAGGCTGGAGCCCAGCAGAAGGGTGAGGGTTCTCCGGCGGCTTGAGCTTGGCGACATTCGGCGGGCGGGCTATAGGCGGAGCGAACGCTGACTGGCAGGTTTCGAGCTTATGGAGAAATTCTGGGTCTTTGGCTATGGCTCGCTGATGTGGCAGCCGGGATTCGATTATGAAGAACGGCGCCGGGCCATGCTCAGGGGGCTGCATCGCAGCCTGTGCGTCTATTCGCATGTGCATCGCGGGACCCCGGAGCGGCCCGGACTGGTGATGGGGCTCGATCGCGGCGGCTCCTGCCGCGGGGTGGCGTTTCGCATCGACAAAAAGAAGTGGGACGGCATCATGGATTATCTGCGGGCGCGCGAGCAGGTGACGATGGTCTACAAGGAAACGCGGCGCCTTATCAGGCTCGACGGCGAGCGGGAGCTGGTGTCGGCGGTCACCTATGTGGTCGACCGCAGCCATCGGCAATATGCCGGCAAGCTCACCCGCGAGGCCCAGCTTGCGCATGTCCTGCAAGCGGAGGGACGCTCAGGGCGGAACCCCGAATATGTGCTCAATACGGCGGATCATTTGATTGAACTCGGGCTCGAGGATCAAGATCTGGAGTGGCTAGCCGGGCAACTCAGGCCCTCAGGCGGCTGACCGGTGCTGCTGCGCCGATAGGAGCGGCCGGGCCTCTGCCCGGGGCTTGGCATTCATCGCCGCCTGAATATCGGCGATTACCGTAATGATCGCGGCGGGGCTGCGTGCGAGCAGATGGACGTGGATCTCATCGGCATCCCCGGCATAGATCGCCTGAACGCCGGCAGAGGCATTCCAGAAATCGGAAAAACTACCAACCGCAAGGGCATGACGGAGGTCGCCGCGGCGCTTCACCGCGACATAAACTGCGCCTGGAAAGGGCGGGCAGGTGGCGGGGCCGTAGACCGAATGGATGTAGTGACGACCGGATGCGCCGCGCCAATGCCAGCAGCGGAGGTTAATTTCATTCAGGGAGGGGAGAGGATGCATGAGAACAAAACTAGAACATCGGCGGTGATTCGGCAAGCGCGCTCAGCTGCATTTCGAATAGCCGCAGCTTAGACAGGAATCGCAGCCTTCCTGGAAGATCAGAGTCATCTCGCCGCATTTCGGGCAGGAGCGGCCAAGCTGTTCGCCCGTGGCGGTAATGGCCGCGCGTGGCCGGAAGCGGGCCTCGGCCTCGGCGGCTTTCAGGAAACCGGTATCGATCATGTGCTTTTCGATGATGCCGCCAATGGCGGCCAGCAGGCTCGGGACATAGCGGCCATCCATCCATTGGCCGCCACGGGGATCGAAGACCGCCTTCAGCTCCTCCACTACGAAGGCGACGTCGCCGCCGCGGCGGAACACAGCCGAGATCATGCGCGTCAGCGCAACCGTCCAGGCGAAATGCTCCATGTTCTTCGAGTTGATGAAAATCTCGAAGGGGCGGCGGCGGCCGCTCGAATCCAAAATGTCGTTCATGGTGATGTAGATCGCGTGATCGGATTCCGGCCAGCGCAGCTTGTAGGTGAAACCCGGCAGAACCGGATGGCGCTCGAGCGGGCGACGCATATAGACGACATCGGCGCCGGCATCGGCGATGCGCGCCGGCGGCTCGGGCGCTTCGAGGGGAAGATGCGGCTCCTCATCGCCGCGCTGCGCGACGCTGAGCACCGAGCCGGTTATCGCGTTGGGCCTGAACGTCGTGCATCCCTTGAGGCCGAGGTCATAGGCTTCCTCATAGACCTGCTTGAAGGCATCGAAGCCGATGGAGGCCGGAACATTGACGGTCTTCGATATGGATGAATCGACATGCGCCTGAACGGCGGCCTGCATGCGCAAATGTTCGGAGGGGGTGAGATCGTCGGTGGTGACGAAGCTTGGAGGCAGGGGCGCGTCGTTGCCGTGGAGGCTGCGGTAGAGGCGCACGGCATAATCCTCGACCGGCTCCTGGCGATGGCTCCCGTCGGGAAGGATAACCTTGCGCAGATAGGAGAGGGCGAAGATCGGCTCGATACCGCTCGACACATTGCCGGCAAAGAGTGAAATCGTGCCTGTAGGAGCGATCGAGGTGAGGAGGGCATTGCGAATCCCATGGGTGGAGATCGCGGCGCGCAGTGCATCCGGCAAATCACGCAGGTGGCCCGAGGCCAGATAGGCGTCGCGATCGAAAAGCGGGAAGGGTGATTTTTCACGGGCGAGCGCGATGCTCGCTTCATAGGCGAACTCCTCGATGGCCGCCATCCAGCGGCGCGCCGCGGCGGCTGCCTCTGCCGAGCCGTAGCGAAGACCGACCATCACCAACGCATCGGCGAGCCCGGTGACACCTAAGCCGATGCGGCGCTTGGCGGAGGCTTCCTGCTTTTGCGCCTCTAGAGGAAAGCGCGAGACATCGACGACATTGTCCATCATGCGAACGGCCGCGATGACGACCGGACGCAGCGCGGAAAGATTCAGCTCGGCGTCAGGCTCGAAAGGATGATCGACGAAGCGGGTGAGGTTGATCGAGCCGAGGAGACAGGCACCATAGGGCGGCAGAGGCTGCTCGCCGCAAGGATTGGTGGCCTCGATCGTCTCGCAGTAGGAGAGATTGTTCTTGGCGTTGATACGGTCGATGAAGATGACACCAGGCTCGGCGGCGAGATAGGTC
>DATFOT010000184.1:0-2514 GCA_035265265.1 Aestuariivirgaceae bacterium
GACTCAAGTCAATGCGTTTCGAGAAGCACATGGTAACGCAGCTCAATTTCGGTGACGCGTCGAGCGAGGTGCCGAACGGTGACGGGGTCATTCTCGCCGTGCCGCCGCTCGTCGCGAGTGCGCTGGTACCCGATCTCAAGACACCAGTGGCACAGCGCGCCATCGTGAACGCCCATTTCCGCGTCGCACCTCCGGCAGGGCAGGCACCCGTCACCGGTGTCATCAACGGCACGGTGGAATGGGTGTTCTGCTTCCCGCAGCGCATTTCCATCACGATCAGCGCCGCCGACCGGCTGCTTGATGTCGCGCGGGAGACCCTTGCCGCACGCTTATGGGACGAAGTGGCGACGGTGACGGGAATGAGTGGTGCGCTGCCGCCATGGCAGATCATCAAGGAGCGCCGGGCTACTTTCGCCGCGCTGCCGAGCGAAAATGCCAGGCGGCCGCCTTGCGCGACACAATGGAGCAATCTGATGCTGGCAGGCGATTGGACGCAAACCGGGCTGCCGGCGACCATTGAGGGGGCGATCCGCTCCGGCAATCGCGCGGCGGAAGGCTGGATCGGGCAAACACGGGGATGAGGGGAATGGACAGCGATTTGCCACTCGACAGAAGCGAGGTGAAAGACGACAGCGAGGTGAAAGACGACCCCGGTGCCGGGGGTTCCGAGCTCGAGCGTTGCATCGAGGCGGCCGCGACGGTCCTGATAGAGCGCCAGCAAGCGGACGGGCATTGGGTGTTCGAACTCGAAGCCGATGCAACGATACCGGCGGAATACGTGCTGTTCACCCATTATCTCGGGGAACCGGCGAATGCAGCGCTGGAGGCAAAGATCGCGGCCTATCTGCAGCGCATCCAGGGTGATCACGGCGGATGGCCGCTGTTCCACGGCGGCCAATTCGACATAAGCGCCAGCGTGAAGGCCTATTTTGCCCTGAAGATGATCGGACATTCCACGAGTGCCCAGCATATGCGCCGCGCGCGCGAGGCCATCTTGACCCACGGAAGCGCTGCGCATTGCAATGTGTTCACGCGCGCCCTGCTGGCGCTCTATGGCGTGATGAGCTGGCGGAGCGTGCCCGTCATGCCGGTCGAGATCATGCTGCTGCCGGAGTGGTTTCCCTTTCATCTCTCAAAAATTTCGTACTGGGCGCGGACGGTCATCGTTCCCCTCTTGATTCTGCAAGCGCTGAAGCCGAGAGCGCGCAATGCAAGGAAGGTCGGCATCGACGAGCTGTTTACCCAGCCGCCTGCAAGCCTCGGACCCCGGTCGAAAGCACCGCATCAAAAATGGTCCTGGTTCCTGCTGTTCGCGGCCATTGACCGTGTGCTGCGGATCGCCGAGCCGATGCTGCCGCCGCGCCCGCGCCGGCGGGCGATCGATAAGGCCCTTGGCTTCATCGGAGAGCGGCTGAACGGGGATGACGGGCTTGGAGCAATCTTTCCGGCAATGGCCAATGCGGTGATGGCGCTCGATGCGCTCGGCTTTCCGGAGGATCACCCGCAACGGCTCAAGGCGCGGGCAGCGATCGACAGGCTGCTCGTGATCAAGGAAAAGGAAGCCTATTGCCAGCCCTGCATGTCGCCTGTCTGGGATACGGCGCTTGCCTGCCACTGCCTCATGGAGACGGGCAGCCCAGCTGCCATTGCCCGCGCGAGAGGCGGCCTCGACTGGCTCAAGCCGCTGCAGGTTCTCGATCTCGCAGGCGACTGGGCGGCGCGGCGGAAAGACGTGCGGCCTGGCGGCTGGGCGTTTCAATACGCCAATCCGCACTACCCCGATCTCGACGATACGGCGGTCGTGGTGATGGCGATGGACCGAGCAGGCTCGGGACAGTTCGATCATGCCATCGAGCGCGGACGGGAGTGGGTCGTGGGACTGCAGAGCAGCAATGGCGGCTGGGGCGCGTTCGATGCCGACAACCTGCACGATTATCTGAACAATATTCCCTTCGCCGATCACGGCGCGCTCCTCGATCCGCCCACGGCCGATGTGACGGCGCGCTGCCTGTCGATGTTGGCGCAGCTCGGCGGCAATGCGCACCGTGATGCCATGGCCAAGGCAATCGATTTTCTGCGCCGAGACCAGCGAGCCGACGGGAGCTGGTACGGACGGTGGGGCATGAACTACATTTACGGTACATGGTCGGCGCTGTGTGCCTTGAGCGCTGCCGGTGTAGACCCTGGGGCGCCTGAGATGCGCAGGGGCGTCGATTTCCTGCTGTCCATCCAAAACGCCGACGGCGGGTGGGGCGAGGGCGGGGAGAGCTACAGGCTCGATTACCGCGGGCATGAGCCAGCGGCGAGCACAGCATCGCAGACCGCATGGGCGCTGCTCGGCCTCATGGCTGCGGGCGAGACGAACCATGCGGCGGTGAAGCGCGGCATCGGCTATCTGATGCGCACGCAGACGCGCGATGGCACATGGGAGGAGGCGCATTTCACGGCCACAGGTTTTCCGCGGGTGTTCTATCTGCGCTATCACGGCTATGCGAAATATTTTCCGCTATGGGC
>DATFOT010000185.1:0-4889 GCA_035265265.1 Aestuariivirgaceae bacterium
TCTTCCCTTGCGCCTGCATCTGGTTGGCGAACTCGACAATCAGAATGCCGTGCTTGGTGATCAGCCCGACGAGCGTCACGAGACCGATCTGCGAATAGACGTTGAGCGTGCCGCCGCTGTAATAGAGCGCCGCCAGCGCTCCCGTCATCGACAGCGGCACCGTGAGCATGATCATCATCGGATCGCGGAAGCTTTCGAATTGCGCCGACAGCACGAGATAGATGAAGGCGAGCGCCAGGACGAACATGATGGCGAGGTTCGAGCTCGCCGTGCGGAACTCGCGGCTTTGCCCGGTCACATCTGTCAGCACGTCGCCGGGCAGCACCTCTCTGGCGGCTTGCTGGAGAAAATCGAGGGTCTCGCCCAGGGCATAACCCGGCGCAATATTCGCCTGCACCGTCACCGATCTGAGCTGGTTGAAGCGCCTGAGCTCCTTGGGCACCACCGTCTCATGCACCTTCACGATATTCGAAAGCTGCACCATTTCGCCTGAGGCCGAGCGCACGAAGATGCGCGACAGCGTGGCGGGCGAAGCGCGCTCCTCGGCCTTGAGCTGCACCATAACGTCGAACTGCTCGCCGTCGACCTCATAGCGCGTGACGGTTCGTCCGCCGAGCAGCGTTTCCATCGTTCGCCCGATGACTGATATGTCGAGCCCGAGGTCTGCCACCTTGTCGCGGTCGATCTCGACCGTCAGTTCCGGTGAGTTGAGATTGAGATCGGTCTCGACATTGGTGAGCCCGGGATAGCTTTCCACCCGTTCGAGCAGCTTGTCGGAATAGGCCTTAAGCTGCTCATAGGAACCAGAGGACTGCAGCACGAACTGCACCGGCCGGCCGCCGCCGCGCACGCCAAGCGATGCCGGATTGCTTGCCGAGGCCTGCACGCCGACGATCCTTCTGAGCTTCGGTGTCAGTTGCGCCACGATGTCCTGCTGCTTGCGCTCGCGCTCCGACCAGTCCACGAGCCGGGCGAAGCCGTTGAACCGCGTAACTTCGGGCTGGCCGCTGATCACCAGGATCGAACGGACTTCCGGCACGGTCTTGAGCAGATCTTCGACCTGCTCGCTATACCGGCGCGTATAAGTGAGCGTCGATCCCTCGGGCGCGGTTCCCGAAACCTGGATTACGCCGCGATCCTCGACCGGAGAAAGCTCTGCCTTGAGCAGAGTGAAATAATACCCGCCGATGCCCGCTGCTATAAGCGCCGCCAGGAGCACCAGCGGCCGAACGCGCAAGCTTTGTCGCAAGACGCGCCGGTAGCCGCTCTCGAGCCCGCGAATAAAATTCTCGATCACCGTGAACAGCCACCCGTGCTTGGTCTCGTGCCTCAGGAGCTTCGCGCACATCATCGGTGTCAGGCTGAGCGCGACGAACCCCGAGATCAGAACCGCACCGGCAAGCGTCAGCGCGAATTCCATGAACAGCCGTCCCGTACGACCGGGCGTGAACGCCACCGGTGCATAGACCGCCGCCAGTGTCAGCGACATCGCCACGATGGCAAAGCCGATTTCCCTCGATCCCGCGAGTGCGGCCTTCATCGGCCGCATGCCTTCCTCGATATGCCTGAAGATATTCTCCAGCATCACGATCGCATCGTCGACCACGAGCCCGATGGCCAGCACCATGGCGAGCAGCGTCAGCGTGTTGATGGTCAGCCCCGCCGCATACATCAGCGCGAAGCTGCCGATGAGCGACACCGGTATGGTCACTATGGGAATGATCGACGCCCTGAACGACCTCAGGAAGAAGAAGATCACCAGCACCACGAGCGCGATCGCCTCGCCGATCGTCACGAAAACCGCGTGGATCGACCGATCGATGAACACCGAGGTGTCGTTGCCGATTTCGACTGTCAGGCCCTGCGGCAGGGATTCATTCACCCTGGGCAGGATCGCCCTCACTTCCTTCGACACGTCCAAGGGATTGGCCACTGCCTGTTTGATGATGCCGACGGTGATCGACGGCACGCCGTCGTAGCGCGCATCGCGCCGCTCGTCTTCCGCTCCCTGCGTAATCTCGGCGATATCGGCAAGCCGTACCTGAAAGCCTCCCGTCGTTTTGATGACGATATTGCCGAACTGCTGCGGCGTGTTGAGCCCCGTGCGCGACAGTACGGTGAATTCCCTGTCCTCGCTTTCGATCCGGCCGGCGGGAAATTCCGCATTCTGGCTGCGGATGGCATTTTCCACGTCCTGGATCGTCAACCCATATCCGGCGAGCCTGTCGCTGTCGATCCACACCCGCATGGCATAGCGGCGCTCTCCGTAAATCTGCGCATCCGCGACCCCTGTCAGGTTCTTGAAGCGGTCGACGACGAACCGGCTCACATAATCGGTGAGTTGCAGGGGATCCATGCTTTCGCTGCGGAACACCAGATAGATGATCGCCTGCGCATCCGCTTCCACCTTGGCGATCACCGGCTCTTGGATCTCCTCGGGCAATTGCCGCCTCACGCGCGACACGCGGTCACGAACATCGCTCGCCGCCTCGGCGATTTCGATGCTCGGCCGGAAGGTGATGGTGATCCGGCTCGATTCAGCCCGGCTCGACGACTCGATCGTGTCGATCCCCTCGATCCCCGCGACGGAGCCCTCGAGCACCTGCGTCACCTGGCTCTCCACGATGGTCGCCGAGGCGCCGGGATAGCTCGTCGACACCGACACCACCGGCTCGTCGATGTTCGGATATTCCCTCACCGTCAGCCGTCCGTAGGAAACGAGCCCGACGAGCAGCAGCACGAGGCTGAGCACGCTGGCGAAGACGGGTCGCTTGATGCTGAGTTCCGGAAGCTGCATGGCTTAGCCGCTGGCACCGCTTTCCGCAGTCACCACCTCGACCTCATTGCCGTCCTTGAGCCGCGAGTGTCCTGCCGTGATCACCTGCGCATTGGGTGCGAGGCCTTTGATGATTTCCACGATGCCGCTGCGCCGCCGTCCCACCTGCACCGGCGTTTCCACCGCCCTGCCGTTTTCCAGCCGGTAGACGAAGGTTTCACCCCCGCGCGGCACGATGGCGCTTTCCGGAATGGCGACCACCTGCCGTTCGTCCTTGCCCTTCAGCATGATACGGGCAAGCAGGCCCGGCCTGAGTTTCATATCGGCATTGATGAGCGAAGCCCGTACCTGCAGCGCACGCCCGTTGACGTCGATATGTGGATTGATGGCATAGATCGAGCCCTCATAGACCTCTCCGGGCCAGGCATCGACGGTCACCTCGACCTTTTGTCCAGGGCTGATCTGCGCGAGAAACACCTCCGGCACGCTGAATTCGACCTTCAATTCGTCGATCTTCTCCAGATTGACGAGCTTGGTTCCTGCCGTGACATAGGCGCCGACCGACACCGTGCGAAAACCGAGAACGCCATCGAAGGGAGCGTTGACCTGCATCATGGCAGCGCGCGTCCGGGCAAGTTCCACTGCCGCCTGCGCCACGCGCAGATTGGTCACTGCCTCATCATAGGACTGTTTGGTGGCTGCTCCGCTTTTCTGCAGCGAGCGGCTGCGGTCATAGGTTGTTTGTGCCAGCCCGAGGCGCGCTTCGGCGTCCTTCACTTCGGCGACCGCCAGCGCATCGTCGAGGCGCACGAGCAGATCGCCTTTATTCACCGCATTGCCTTCTTCGAACAGGATTTCCTCCACCCGTCCCGCCGCTTCCGAAGTCACCTCGACGGATTCATCCGAAGCCAGCGATCCGATTGCCAGGATCTCGGTCGCCGAAACCGCCGGCTCGGCATTGGCAACCTCGACGGGCACCGGCCGCCTCTGGCCGCGGTCGTCAGGGCGCGGGGTCGCTTGGGCCGCCACCCCCTGCCTGAGGGCGAGCGGCCATTTCACCATGCCGCGGTCCAAAGCATAATAGGAAGCCACTCCGAGCAGCGCCAAGGCCATGACGATCAGGAAGCGATTGACCATGTACTATCGTCCGTTGAGAACACCAGCAGCATATAAGCTTTATTGACGCTTTTCGAAGACTTGCCGGCAGACTTAGTTATCGCGGGCGCCAAGCGTGCAATTTAGGCCTTTGGCCGTGCAGTGACCAGGAAAAGCGCCATGCGGGCCAGCGCTTCCTCGATGTCCTTGGACGAAGCCGCATAGGAGAGCCTCAAAAACCCCGCGCCATTGGCGCCGAAACTCTCGCCCGGCACCAGCGCCACATAGGCCTCCTCGAGCAGCCGCTGCGCCAGCTCGCGCGACGTCCACCCCGTCGCGCTGACATTCGGGAACGCATAGAAGGCGCCGCCCGGCACGCGGCAGGTCACGTGCGGCAGCCGGTTGAGCCCGCGCACCACCACATCGCGGCGCTCCGCGAACCTTTGACGCATCTGCTGAACGGCATCCTGGGGTCCGGTGACCGCGGCGAGCCCGGCCATTTGCGTTGCCACATTCACGCAAGAGTGGTCTACCGTGATCAGCTTGCGCACATGGTCGACGAGCGTTCTCGGCCACACGCCATAGCCCAGCCGCCATCCGGTCATGGCGTAGGTCTTCGACCAGCCGTCCAGCAGGATCACGCGGTCCCGCAGCTGTGGAAATTCCATGAAGCTCGCAAAGGCTGCGCCGTCGAAAACCAGATCGCTGTAGATCTCGTCCGACAGGATCGCCACCTGCGGGTGTTGGAGCAGCCCTTCCGCCAGCCGTTCAAGCTCCGCGCGCGCCACCACGCCGCCCGTTGGATTGGCCGGACTGTTGACGATGATCAGCCGCGTCGCCGGTGTGATCAGCGACAGCACTTCCTCGGCGTCGAAGCCGAAATCCTCGATCTCGCGAATGGGGTAGGGAACCGATCTGGCGCCTGCCGCCCGCACCGCCTCGCGGTAGGGTGGGAAGCCCGGATCGGGATAGAGAATTTCCGATTGCGCGCCGCCGAACATCATGCAGGCGAAAAAGA
>DATFOT010000186.1:0-6241 GCA_035265265.1 Aestuariivirgaceae bacterium
GATAACGCTCTGTCGCTTTGTGCAAGTCTGGGCCTCAAAACGCCGGTTTACGCTGGAGCGCAGCACCCTCTGCGCAGCAAGCCTCATTACGGGACCGGTATATGGGGAGGCGACGGTTTGCTGGGGTTGAAGCGGCCGCGCCGGGCCGCGGTTCCGGAAACCGCTGCAGATTTCCTCTTTCGCAGCCTCAACGAGGCAGCGGACCGTTCTATCCTCATGTGCCTCCTGGCACCCCTCACCAACCTCGCAATGGTGCTTGGCCGGGAGCCGCGGCTGGCACGCAAGATCGACCGTCTGATGGTGATGGGAGGAGCCCTAGGCAAGGGCAATGCGACAAGGGCTGCCGAGTTCAATATCTGGTTCGATCCGCATGCAGCGCGGCGTGTATTCGACACCGAGGTGCCGACTGTGCTCGTACCTTATGATTTGACCCGCACGATTGCGGCCAAGCCTACCCATATTCGCAAGCTGGAGAAGGCGGCCAGTCCCGCCCCGCGACTTGCCGCTCGCATGCTGGCAATGGCCGGAACGAAGGGCCACCCTGCCGAGATCCATGATGCTGTCGTGATCGGCTGTCTCCTTTGGCCGGACCTTTTCTCCTTCGAACGCGGACTGATGACCGTCGGCATCGAGGATGGTCCCGCGCGTGGGCAGACCCGTTTCAAGCCAGGCGACGGCCACCACGTCATGCTCACCTCCGTTCAGGGGGATAAACTCCTCGATTCGATGGTTCGGCAGCTTCTAGGTAAGCCCAAGGTCCGGAAATGACGATTGCGGTCTTCGGTAGCATCAATATCGACATAACGGCCTATGCGGATCGCCTGCCGCGGCCCGGTGAGACGCTGCATGGAATCCGCTACCTCACGGGCCTTGGCGGAAAGGGCGCAAACCAAGCCGCTGCAGCAGCAAGGCTTGGCGCGCAGGTCTCCTTCATCGGCCGCGCCGGCCTTGACCAATTCGGCGAGACCGGTCGCCGGCTTCTGGCGGAGTTCGGCGTCGACACCACATATCTGCGCGCCGATGCGGCCCATGCGACGGGGATCGCGGTCATCAACGTCGATGGCAATGGCGCGAACTTCATCACCGTCATTGCCGGCGCAAACTTTGCCGTGGACGAGAGCGATGTCGCCATGGCGGCATACGCTCTACAGCGGTCGCGGATACTGCTGCTGCAACTCGAGGTACCTGTAGAGGCCCTCATGCTGGCCGCCGCGCATGCGCGCGGCGCCGGTGCATCCGTCATACTCGATCCAGCGCCCGTGCCCTCCTCCCCTGAACGGCTCGATTTGAACTTCGCAGACATCATCACTCCAAATGAGATCGAGACGGAACGCCTGACCGGGATTTATCCGGCGGACGCGCAGGACTTGGCGGCGGCTGCCGATGTTCTTCACAGGCGGGGTCCTGAGATCGTAATCATTAAGCTGGGGGACAAAGGCGTCTTTCTTTCCACCCCCTCCGGGGCAGTGCATTTTCCGGCCTTTCGGGTAAAAGCCGTCGACACCGTGGCGGCCGGTGACAGCTTCAATGGCGGTCTGGCCCATGCGCTATCTCGCGGCCTCTCGATCCACGAGGCTGCTCGTTTTGCCGCTGCCTGCGGCGCGCTTTCCACCACCAGATTTGGCGCTGCCGCGGCTGCTCCGACTCTGCCCGAAGTCGAGGCATTGCTCGCAGGCTGATCGCCAGTTGGCGCACCTCCTACCCTCAGCTATGCTTGCTTGCACCATTTGTTCAGGGAGGAACTCAATGACCATCTTAGCAATGACACGCCGCACCGCCTTGGCCGCCGCGGCGGCGGCTGTGCTGTGTGCAGGAGCAGCTCCAGCCGCCCTTTCTCAATCCAAGGAATTGCGGGTTCTAAACTGGCAGGGGTACGGCACGGACGAGAAATGGGCCTTGGAAAACTTCCAGCAGCAGACCGGCATCAAAGTAGTTCACGACTACTTTAATTCCGAACAGGAGATGCTGACGAAACTCCGCACGAGCCCGGGCACCTATGATGTCGTGCTATTCAACAACACGTTCGTCATGGACGCGGTGAACGAGGGCCTGATTCAGCCCGTCGTTACATCGAAGATCGCGCATTTCGCCGACCTCACGCCCTCCCTGCGCGATTCCGAGCGTTTCGTGAAAGACGGCAAACACTACGCCGTATCTTGGGTCTGGGGCGTCACGTCCATCGCCTATTCCACAGAGAAATTACCCACTCCGCCCGATTCAATTGAGGTTCTTTGGGATCCTGCCAACGCGGGTAAGGTGGGCTGGCGCGATGATGCAATCGAATCCGTCCAGTTTGCCAGCCTTGCGACCGGCCAGGATATGAACGCGCCTTCGGATATGGAGAAGGTCAAGGCGAAGCTCCAAGCACTCAAGCCGCAGATCAAAACCTTTTGGTCCTCCGAAGACGAATGGAACAAATATTTCGCAGCTGGGGATTATATTATTGCAACCTATTGGTCGGGATCGGCCGCCCGTTCAAAAAAAGCTTTTAAGCTGCCGGTCGGTTTCATGGTCCCCAAGGAAGGAGCCATCGGCTGGTTTGATGGTCTCGCCATAGCAACCAACGCGCCCAATCCCGACGGCGCTCACGCCTTCATCGATTACATGGTCAGTCCGGAGTTTTACGTCAAATGGGATACCGACGTCGGTGCGCCTGCGTCCGCCAACGCCAAGGCCAATGCGGCTCTCCCGGAAGATGCCATGAACCGTGCCATATTGGGTGATCCCGAGGTCGTGAAGCGCCTGCAATGGATGGCCCCTCTCTCAGACGAGCAGCGCAAGGCATACCAAGAGCTTTGGGACAGCGTGAAGACCACATTCGCCCAATAGCCGCGACGTAGAAACCATGGGCGGCGCTGCCGTTCGGCAGTATCGCGGTATCATCGCGCTCACCGCGCCTGCTTACCTTTGGCTCGCCCTCACGGTTTTTCTGCCGCTCTCGGCTATGGTTTATTTCAGCTTTCTTACTCAGGCGCCGATAGGTGGCAGAGCGGCGGAATGGACGCCGGCGCACTATATCGCCTTCTTCACCAAGGAAGTTTATTGGCGCAATGCCTGGCGGTCTTTTGAACTGGGCATCTATGTCACTTCGCTCTGTCTGCTCTTTGCCTATCCCGCGGCACTGATCCTGGCCAAGCACGTGAAGGGGCGCTGGCGCGAGGCCCTCTTCCTTCTCGTAATCCTGCCGTTTTGGAGTAACGCTCTCGTTCGCACCTTTTCCTGGACTATGGTGCTGCGCGGCGACGTCGGTCTGCTATTCACCTATTGGGCGATTGTCATTGGCCTGATCCATGCGTATCTGCCCTATGCGATCCTCACATGCTATATCTCGCTGCAGTCGATCGATGATTCTCTCATCGAAGCCGCGAGGAGCCTCGGCGCCTCGCCTGTGCAGGCATTTTTGCGGTTGACCCTGCCTCTGAGCACGCCCGGGATAGTAGCCGGCGTTATATTGATCTTTGTGCCGGTGATTGGTTCATTTATGGAACCCAGAATTCTCGGCGGCAAAAACGCCATCATGCTCGGTCCCCTGATCGAAAATCAATTTACTGCGGTTTTCAACTGGCCACTGGGAGCAGCCTTGTCCTTCATCATCCTGGCGATCGTGTTGTTGATCCTGTTGGCAGCCAGCCCCTTCCTGCGCCGGCAGTTGCAGTAGGCGGACGAAATTCAATGGCACGACATATCACATCCGTGCTGGCTCGGCTCTATTTGGCACTCATTCTGGTGTTTCTCTACCTCCCCATCGTCATCATGATGACCATGGCCTTCAACACCTCTCCGCTTTACGAGTTTCCCTTCGAGTTTAATCTAATCTGGTTTAAGGCTCTGATAAGCAACGAGAGATTGCTGCTATCAAGCCTGAACAGCCTTATGATAGCGCTCGCCAATACACTGGTTGCGACGGTTTTGGGAACAATGGCCGCGCTGGGCCTCAATCGCTATGAGTTTCGTGCGCGGCCACTGCTGGAACTGCTCCTTCTCCCTCCGATAACCATTCCGTGGTTAATCATCGGGGTATCTATGCTGATTTTCTTCTACTGGACAGGGATCGGCAGGGGCTTGCATTCCATTCTCCTCGGCCATGTTGCGCTGTCGCTGCCTTATGTCATCATTGTCGTAGGCACGCGCCTGAAAACCTATGGCCCAACCCTCGAGGAAGCGGCTGCCACACTGGGCGCAACACCGAGACAGGCATTCTGGCGGGTCACCTTTCCTGTTTTGGCCCCGAGCATCATGGCCGCTGCGCTTTTTGCCTTCGCAGTCTCGTTCGACCAGTTTGTGATCTCCTATTTCCTCGCACCCCCTGGCGTATCCACGCTGCCCGTCGAGATCTACACTTCCATACGCAAGGGCTTCACCCCCGAGATAAACGCCATCTCTACCCTCATCATCTTGGTTTCCATGGGCATCATGCTGGTCGTTGCGCGTTACTACCGCTTCGGCGGGGAACGCTGATGAGCCGCGTGGATCTGGAGCACGTCAGCAAGCGTTACGCCGCCGTCGCCGCGCTGCATGATGTTTCGCTTTCCTTTCGGGATGGCGAGTTTTTCGGGCTGCTCGGGCCCTCGGGGTCGGGCAAGACCACGCTTCTGCGCGCCATAGCCGGTTTCGTTGAACCGGACGAAGGCAGCATCAGCTTCGATGGGCGGCGCGTTGAGAACGTGCCCGTCCATAAGCGCCAGATCGGCATGGTTTTTCAGAACTACGCCTTATTTCCCAATCTCACCGTTGCCGCCAATATCGCGTTCGGCCTTTCGGTACGCCGTGTAACCGGGGCGGAAGCAGGTCGACAAGTTTCCGAAATGCTCGAGCTTGTCCGGCTGACGGGTCTGAATGAGCGCAAGCCGCGCGAACTTTCGGGTGGACAGCAACAGCGGGTGGCGCTGGCACGTGCGCTTGTCACACGGCCGAAGGTCCTTCTGCTGGATGAGCCGCTGGGAGCGCTCGACCGCCGCTTGCGCCAGGAGATGCAGGTGGAACTGAAGGATATTCAACGCGAGACTGGGGTCACGACGATTTTTGTAACTCATGACCAGGAAGAGGCCCTGACGTTGTCGGACCGCATCGCGATAATCGATCAGGGTCGCCTTATGCAGATGGGCCAACCGCGGGAAATCTACGAGCGCCCAGCCACGATCTTTGCCGCGCAGTTTCTCGGAGATGCGAACATCTTTACCGGCAAGCGGGAGAACGATGTTCTCATTCTGCCCGGTGGCGAGCGCATCCACGCACCGGGAACTGCCGCCACCGTGGTGGTCCGTCCTGAAAAAATGCGAGTCTTTGCCGCGAGCCGGGCTGTGCCGGACGAGGCATCGAATCGAATCGAGGGACATATCACCCAAGCAGTCTATTCCGGAGCAAGCGTGACCTATCACATCCGTGTTGCCTGGCGCGTTGATCGGCCCTTATTGGTCTTTGCTCAAAACCTTAAAGGTGAAGTTCTCACCCCAGAGACAAGCGTCACGGTGGCATGGTCCCCTGAGCACACCGTGCCAGTTGAAACATGACAGTCGATGCACTTCCTAGAGCTCGCCACTGGTCGACGTGGGACGCAGGCCGCCCGGCGGAATTCATGCACCTGCCCTCTGGAACTCGCCTTACGCCTGTCGCCTATTCGGCGCGCAACGGCACGGCGACACATTTCCCGCCTGGCGCCTCGGTCACCTATGGCGCACACGCGCTGGATTCGAGCTTCGTCGATCTCAAGCTCGCTCACGCCGGAACCATACTGAACTGGAGCTATCGAAAGCCTGAGCCCGAAATTCTCGTCGGCTCCTGGTCAGCCGAAGTATTCGGCGAATGGGCGCTGCGATTCTGGCTGTGTCTCTGCGTGTCCGCCTCTTCCGACATCTCGTGGACTTTCGATAACACGGAAAAAATCCTTCATGCACAGTTAGCGAACCGACATTTCGCCCTCGCCTGCAGACATGCGCCATTGCTGGTCACCGCGCACGACGATCTTCTGGCAGCCGAACAGGAACTGCAGCTTCATGGCTATTGGTATCTGAAATCCCGTGCCTCGGAGGGCGCGCTTATGGCGTTGCGCTTTAACCTAGAGGAAATGCCGGCAAATGATTTTGCCGCCGCGATGGGCGACAGCCTGGATCAGGCCGCAAGCCGTGCGCGGAAAGCGCTTGCCGTCAACGCAGGCGCGGCCAAACAAGCTGACGGGCCTCTGGCGGCTCTGCGCGACATCGTGGCTTGGAATACCGTCTGGGACCCCGTCAATCGGCGCCCC
>DATFOT010000187.1:0-4466 GCA_035265265.1 Aestuariivirgaceae bacterium
CGCAAAAAATGCTTGAGCCGCCGCAACGTTCTCCGCGCGATCGGTTATTTGAAAAAACCGGCCCGTTTCCTGGACCGGATCGTCCACCCGCGCTTGACCTTCCTGACCGAGAAGCCCTTTTCGATCTTTCTCGCGGCGGCCTGTCTCGTTCTCGCGCTCGCCGTTCCGCCCCTGGAGTTCGTGCCCCTGATAGACATGCCGCTGTGGGCGGCCATCATGGCCCTGAGTGTCGCCCTCGCGACCCACGACGGGCTTGTGGCGATCGTCGCCTTCATCATCACTATCGCAAGCCTGTGGGTGCTTTTCACCACCTTTTATTGAATAGGCGATTTTGCACAGCCAGCTCGTTGCCGATCTCCATTGCGGGGGACCAAGAGATCGACAATGATTCGGTGCGCTCTTTCACGCCCTGAGCTCGCGCGCGTATGGCTTCAATCAAACGTTTGATTGAACTAAGAGTGACTTCTCGTCCGGCAGGGTTATCTCAGGCTAGCGCCAGCGAAGCTTGAGCAGATGCGGCGAGCAATGCGATGTCTGATCGTCAATCCTGTTGGCGGCTCTGGCCAAATCGGCTGCCATTGAATTGACGAATGCCGCCTCAAATACCGTTCTCACCAGGAGTCCGGTATCGAGCCCTGTCTGTTGCTGAAACGGGGGTGAAAAGAACTGAACCATATCCTCGACAATCGCATTTACCCGCCTGGACCGCTGCATGACGAGTTTTTGGTTTACGAGGCCGAGATCAATCGAGGCGGCGAGACCCAAATTGTGAAACAACGGCGGCCGCACTACTGCGTGAGCCCGGCCGACACGATGGGCGCGCCTCAGCCCAGGCCTGCTTCCAAGATTCTCACCGACAATTATATTGCGATGGTTCTGTTCGATCCACGCAGCGTAACTGCTGTAAATGAGCGCATAGGCGCTTATGATGCTGTCCAAAATCCCCGGCCGGGCTCGCCGGCTTTTCTGCGGGCCTTCGCAAATGACGGCAATCGCTTGGACGTCGATAAACACCCGGTCGAAATATTTTCCCAGGTCGGCATAATCATGCGAATGGCGCACGCCCTTTATCAGGTTGAATCCGAACCGACGCCCCCGGCGCAGGACTTTCGAGCCGAGCTCCATGTCTTCGCATGTATGAATGCCGTAACGGTTTTTCAGAAAAAACTCCCGGTCGCACAAATTGTCGACGTCGTCGACATGAATGAAACGCGATCGCTGGCGCCCCGGGATGAGCCGAAAGAACAGGCCAAGGGGATTGAAAATCCCAAAGATATTCAGGCCGGGAGAGAGACGCACGCCTTTGATGAACCTGAACGCTAGGAAGCGGCTGTAAATATCCGCATCCTCACGAGGTATCTGCACGGAGGAAATGCATGTCAGCCGGTACGCCCGCTTCACCGCAATCATATGCTCGAGCCAGAGAGGATCCTCGAATAGGCAGTCATCGACCGTGAACAGAAGCAGCTCTCCCGACGCATTCTCGGCACCTAGATTGCGCGCATGATCATGTCGGAAATCTTCCGGACGAATTTCTATGACCTTGAAATCGGCGCTGCGACGCTCGTGCAGATAATCGAGTGTACCGTCCGTGGAACCGGAATCCACGATGATGAACTCGATATTTTTATGGGTTTGCTGCCGCAGGCTGTCGACGCAGCGAAGGAGTCCGTTTGTAATGCCGTTTTTGGTCGGAATGATGACGGATACTCTGCTTCCTTCTCGTTGAAATCGTGCGATGCGGCGCAGCACCCGTTGCGGCTCGACCGATGAATGCAGGGCGCCGACCACTAGACGGGCGAGAAACTTTTTTATGCGGACCCCAGACATCCCGGCACCCATGATCAGGTCGACACACGGTTGCCGCGCACGCGCTCGTCCCAGACTTGCCTGTATTCCTTTCTATGGTGGCGGCAATGCTCGGCGACGAGTTCTCTCCATCCCGACAGGAGGCAAGGCGCTTTCCAGCGGAGCTTCGCCACATTGAGATGGCTGTGTCGGGGTCGAAGGGCGCTGCCCGGCATCTTTTCGATAGTACCGGGTCTCACGCTGTCCAGGTGATCGCCTAAACCCAGGTCCGACGCGGCCGATGAGAACAATCCGAACCAGGTGGTGCTGTCCTGAGACACGATATTGTAAACGCCAAAGGGCGGTCGCGTTTCGACAAAATGATGGATAGTTCTTGCCAACAGCAAATCAGTGGTCAGCGAGATTTGCAGATCGTCGACAATCGTCAGCTTATCGCCCGACGCCAGGAGGCCCAGCATGTTGCACAGGAAATTCCTCTTGCTCGCCACCAGCGCCATGTATGACGCGATGCGCAGCACGTAGCTTTGCTCATGGACGAAGCCAAGTGCGCCGTCTGCGGCTGACTTGTGCAAACCATAATAGCTGAGCGGGCGGGCTTGGGCGGTGTCTTCGTCATAGTTGCCCGATATCCCGTCGAACACGAAATCGGAGGAAAGATGGAACAGGACGGATGTGCTATCGACGTTTCGAACAGCGCGTGCGATGGCGAGCGGAACCAGAAAGTTCAGGCGATATGAATTCTCCGGATCGGCCTCGGCGCGGTCGACGGGCACAAAGCCAGCAGCGTTGATAATTGCGGTCGGACGGTGGCTTTGCAGCGCACATTGCAGCTGGCCTTCGTCAAGCACGTTGCAATCGCCGCGGGCCAGCGCAACGACGCGGCATCCGAAAGACGATTGCAGTAATTGGGTCACCGATCGACCCACGAGTCCCCCCGCTCCGAGAACAAGCACGCTCGTCATAAAGCGCCCTCCAGGAGCGCTAGCCCCAGCTTTGCCGTCCGTGCGCGCGTCGGTCGCAAAATGCACGTCCTCCCAACCGATCTATCCAAGCAGTATTCAACTGGATATTGTTGACATGGAGATTTGTCAACCTGGGGTGGATATCATGCCTGTAGCTTTGAATGTACGAAAACTAAAAGAATTGTATCTGCGGGCCCCCTGTCGCACCTCCGTTTCATTCGCCTATCTAATTTCAGCTCGTGCCGCGCTGATTGAACCGGCATTCCACCCAATCTTGCTGCTCAAAATCCGCCGGCATATCGCAGGCAAGCGAATTTCGCCCGACGGGATACAGTTCCCCTTCACCCTTTCCAACTGCGGAACAACGGACTTTGCCTATGTGAATTTCGATTTCGATCCGGAACCCGCTTCCCGCTGCGCGTTGATCGTCGATTCTTTTTTCTGTATCGATCTGCCGCGCGATTTAGCATCGGAGTTCGCGATTATCTATGCCGATGGTCAGGGCGCTCATGTGAAGCTCGGCTCGGTGCGAAAAAACGCCGACACTTGGCAACTCGAAACGGCATCGAAGCAGCTGGAAATTGCGCCAGCCGCCGCTGGTCTCCCCATGACCGAAAAGCTGGTCTTTATCGGCGGGCCCGCGAAATCGGGAACGACCTGGGTCGAGCGTTGCCTGAACGGCCATCCGGATCTTCTCATGACCGGTGAGAACAGTTTTTTCGATTGGCCGCGGAAAGAACGCTTTGCCGCACTTCTGGAATCGAATGGGCTGAGAACATTCCAGACCCTTATGCCCAGCTACGACCGGACGATATATCTTGCCACGTTCTATGCCGGCTTTGCCGAACGGATTCTGCATCAATATGCATCCGCTTTCCAAATATCGCTGATCGGCGACAAGACGCCAACGAACGCGCTGGCAGCGCGTCTTATTCTACAGATCTGGCCGCAAGCGCTTTATATACACTGCAACAGACATCCTCTGGATGTGTGCGTCTCGCGGTATTTTCATGAGCGGCTGCTTGCCAGGGATTCGCCGCACCTTTCTGTCCTTGCACGAGACGCGCAGGCCCAGGTTCTTTCCGATGAGGGTCGAAGTCATGAGCCGGGCTGGATGTTTTGCAACCATCAGATCCTGCAGCTGTTTTTGGATATCTGGATCTCTTCCAACTGTCAGATGCGTGTCGTAAGGCAACTCTACCCCGAGCGGACGTGGGTCATCTCCTATGAAGATATGCTGGAACGGGAAGCAGACGTAATTCGGGAAACCTTGCGCTTCATTGGTGTCGGCTCGTCCAGTTTCCATGTCGATACGTGTTTGAAAGCCGGCTCCTTCGAACGCCTGTCCGGCAATCGCCCTCGCGGCGATATCGATGAATCGTCTTTCTTTCGCCGAGGCGAAGCCAACACCTACGGCCAATATTTGTCGGCGGAGCAGGTCGAATGGGCCATGGCCTACCTCGACGCGAAATATCCGTTCCTAGCCGCGGACGGATACGCGTCTACCCTCACCTGTTCCTCGAAATCTGCCCAATGCTGGTAGGCCAAGTTGCCAACTGAGCTTTCCATTTGGTTAACGCAACGGCTCCTTAAGGTTTGAAACGTAGTTTCCAAAGGGTTCGGGTTATCAGGAGCGTGGGTGATGAGCCAGGCAGCCAAGGGTGGTCCATGGCGGGACGATCTCATGCAGGAAGC
>DATFOT010000188.1:0-4527 GCA_035265265.1 Aestuariivirgaceae bacterium
ACCCATACGCTTGCCGGGCAGGCTGCCGGCATGTTCTTCAGGCTGTTCGGCACCGCCTGCCTGAACATCACCCTGAGCCTCTATATCCTCGATCACATTCGCAAGCAGGATCTGGTCAGGTCGGAGCCATTACGGCTGGCGCTGTCGACGGCGTCCTGGACCGTCGGTCCTTATCTCGGCGTCTATCTCTACGCGCGGCATGGCGTCTGGTCGCCATTCGTCCTGAGCATCGTCGCGGCGGGCCTGGTGCTGGCGGTCTTCTGGTATCTTCGGCTGAGGGAGTTCATCATCAAGCCGGCGCGGAAAGCACCCCCCAACCCGTTGAGAAATATCGGATTGTTTATGTCCCAGCCGCGCTTGAGGCTCGCATGGGTCATCGCTTTCGGGCGATCGTGCTTCTGGTCGACGTTTTTTATCTATCTTCCTTTGCTGATGATCGGGGCCGGCATGGGCCCGGAAGTCGGTGGTTTCATCATCTCTTTGGGGAATATGGCGCTGGTGACTGCCGTGTATTTCGGCCAGCTGGCCAGGAGGGTGGGCGTCAGGCAGGTTATCGCCGGGTCGACGACCGCCCTCGCCATTGTGTCGGTCCTGGCAGGAGTTTGCGGTACGGCCTTTCCTCTCCTGGCAGCGGGGTTCCTGCTGGTCGGGGCGATCGCCGGGGCGGCCCTCGACGGGGTTGGCGGCATTCCGTTCCTGCGGGCAGTCAAGGCGCGTGAACGCGCGGGAATGGCAGGGGTTTACCGCACATACACCGACGTCGCGGACCTGCTCCCGACGCTAGTTTTTTCAGTCGTTCTGCTGTTTTTTCCGTTGGGCGCCGTATTCGTCGTGCTGGGGGCTTGGCTCGCCGTCGTCGCCGCCCTCTCGTGGCTCTATCTGCCGAAATCGCTTTGAGATGAACGGGAGGTAAACGGCAAGTTAGGATTTGGTTCACAGGTCTGCGATTAAGATTGGGCCGTGTTGAGCGTGTTGAGGTCGCAACGGAGAATTCCAGTGAGAAAAAACAAGAAGAACGGGCCCATGCTCCCTGCCGTTGCATTCATCTATCTCGCGATGATCGGCTGCATGATCGTGCTGTCGGCCAGCCGCGTGCTGGCGATGTAGGCAGCTGGATCAGGCCTGCCACGCCTTCCTGATCTGCCGATGGGCCTCGCCGTAGCCTCGAGCGGTCGCCTTTAGCCTGCCGTCGAGCAACCGGGTTAGATGAGGGAGCTGATGGAAGGGTACGGTCGGGAGAGCATGATGCGCCGTGTGATGCGGCATGTTCCAGGCAAGAAAGCGGACCGACGCATTGCAAAAGGTGGTGCGGGTGTTCGCCAGCATGTCGGTTACGAGCGGGCAGGCTGCATGCTCGGCCAACAGATAGGCCCGCAGAAACGGCTGGCCCAGAAGGGCCGGCAAGATCCACAGATATAAAATCCAGCTGAGTTGCAGGGACAGTCCCACGACGAAAGTGAGAGCGTAGGCGGCCAGATAGAGCCGCGCCTCGCGGATCAGCTTCGCAATAGCCGGTGCCGGCACATAGGCGCCGATCTTTCTGCCTCGAGCATGATTGATGAGAACGAGGACGGCACCCTTCCAAAACGGGATGCCCGACAGGTGCCAGAGATACTGAGGCCATGTCCGGGGCTTAGGCGTTTCCAGCTCGGGATCGAACTCCGGATTCTGGGTAAAGCGGTGATGGGCAAAGTGAAAATAGCGAAAATACCGAGGGGGCAGCAGCAAGAGATAGCCGGCGAGGTGAGACACGGCGGCGTTCAGCCAGGGGCTTCGAAAGGCGGTGCCGTGGATCGATTCGTGCAGCGGGGTGAAAAGAAAGACCAGAACGACACCATGGGCGATGCTCGTCGCCAGGCAGAAAATGCCCCTGGTGTGCAGAACCGCGAAACCCGTTGCGGCGAGGATCATCAGGTGACCAGCGAGGCGAAGGGTGCCCGGCCAATCGGACAAGCTGCGCAATCGCGTCAGCTCGCTGGCCGATATCAGCGCGAGTGCTTCTTTGTGGGTGACCTCGTTTTCCATCTCGGCTAGTTTCACCCGCGGATTTAGGACCAATTCTGGAGCGATCGAAGGAGCGGGGCAAGAGTGTCGGAGAACCGGCTCCGCCTGCGTGCTCGGGGTTACATGGCAAAATTCCATCTCGTCGTCGCCAACAAAAATTATTCGTCCTGGTCGCTCAGGGCCTGGATCGCGATGCGTGAATTCGCCATCCCGTTCACCGAGACGGTGATTGCGCTCGATCTGCCGAACACGCAGCGTCAGATAAAGAACCATACCGGTGCCGGCCGGCTGCCAGTGCTGCACCATGGCACGACGACGATATGGGAATCGCTCGCCATACTGGAATATCTGGCGGAGAAATTTCCCGACAAAGCGCTGTGGCCGCGGTCGAGCGGGGCACGCGCCATGGCACGTGCGGTGGCAAACGAGATGCATGCCGGGTTCATGGCCCTGCGGAATGCTTGCCCGATGAATTTGAAGCGGCGGCGCAAGCCGCTCGCAAGACAGATTGGCGATGAGATCAAGAGCGACGTCCGCAGAATTGAAACTTTGTGGGAAGAGTGCCGCAAGGCCCATGGCAAGGGCGGCCCTTTTCTTTTCGGGAAATTCAGCATTGCCGATGCGATGTATGCCCCGGTGGTGACGCGGTTCGACACTTACGTCCTCAAGGTCGGGGGTGGAGCCCGCGACTATATGGATGCTGTCATGGACACGGAGGCGTTTCGCGCCTGGAAGGCCGATGCGCTACAGGAGAAGTGGATCATCCAGGCGGACGAAGTGGATTGACCCATGGATGATCTGCACCTGTTCATCGGAAACAAATGCTTTTCAAGCTGGTCGCTCCGGCCATGGGTGGCGCTTAAAGTTCATGGAATTCCGTTTAAAGAAACCGTCATTCGGCTAAGGCAGCCAGACACGAAAGCCAATATCAGGATGCTCGCTCGCTCCGAGAAGGTTCCATGCCTTCATCACGGCTCGCGGGTTGTCTGGGAATCATTGTCGATCCTGGAATATCTCGCCGATGTTTTTCCGGAGCTGAAATTCTGGCCCGAAGATCGGCACGCCCGCGCCATGGCGAGATCGATCTCCGCGGAAATGCATTCAGGCTTCGCCGATTTGCGAAACGAATGGGGAATGAATCTCCGGCGCAAAAAAGCTCCCAAAACGCTGACCGGACCGGCGCGCGATCAGGCGCGGCGCATCGAAGACTATTGGCGCCGAATGCGTTCGAGCCATGGGCAGGGCGGTCCATTCCTCTTTGGTCATTTCACCGCGGCCGATGCCATGTATGCCCCGGTCGTGACGCGCTTCGACACTTATGGCGGCGATCTATCGCCGGATACGCGCTCATATTGCGACGCCGTTCTCGCGACGGGCGCCATGAAAGCGTGGTATGCGGAAGCCGCCCTCGAACCATGGCCCGAACCCAGTCCGGACGAATAGAATGCCGCGGATCAAATCCTCCATCGACAGCAGTTCAGCGGAGTTCACAGCGAACGCGGCCCATATGGCCGGGCTCGTTGCGCAGTTGAAGCATCGGCGCGCCGAAGCCGCCCTCGGCGGTCCGCAAAAGGCCCGCGACCGGCATGTAAAACGCGGAAAACTTCTGCCCCGCGACCGTGTCTACGGACTGGTCGATGCCGGAACGCCTTTTCTGGAGCTTTCGCCGCTCGCCGCCTTCGGGATGTATGACGCGGGCATTCACGGCGCGGGCCTGATCACCGGCATCGGCAGGATCGAGGGACGCTCGTGCATGATCCTTTGCAACGACGCAACGATCAAAGGCGGCACCTATTATCCGCTCACCGTCAAGAAACATCTGCGGGCCCAGGAGATCGCCGGCGAAAACCGGCTGCCTTGCATCTATCTCGTCGATTCCGGCGGTGCCAATCTTCCCAACCAGACCGAGGTTTTTCCCGACCGCGACCATTTCGGCCGGATTTTCTACAATCAGGCGCAGCTTTCGGCAGCAGGTGTCGCCCAGATCGCGGCGGTGATGGGATCGTGCACGGCAGGGGGCGCCTATGTTCCCGCGATGTCGGATGAAACGATCATCGTGCGCAATCAGGGCACGATTTTTCTCGGCGGTCCGCCGCTGGTCAAGGCGGCAACAGGCGAGGAAGTGAGTGCGGAAGACCTCGGCGGAGCCGACGTCCACACGCGGGTGTCGGGCGTCGCCGACCATCTTGCCGAGAACG
Organism: Aestuariivirgaceae bacterium; assembly: GCA_035265265.1. GTDB lineage: Bacteria > Pseudomonadota > Alphaproteobacteria > Rhizobiales > Aestuariivirgaceae > DATBLQ01. Next base: position 4,203 of record DATFOT010000188.1, read on the forward strand.
ACGAGCACGCACTGGCGCTCGTCCGGCAAATTATTCGTCACCTGCCCAAGCAGGGAGCCGGGGCGAACATGGATCGGGCGGCTGAGCCCATTTATTCCCCGCATGAGATCAACGGAATCGTGCCGACGAGCCTTACCAAGACCTATGACGTGCGCGAGGTGATTGCGCGGCTGGTCGATGGCTCCGAACTCGATGAATTCAAGGCGCGCTATGCACCGACGCTGGTGACGGGATTCGCCGCTCTGTCCGGCTTGCCGGTCGGCATCATTGCGAACAATGGCATCCTTTATTCCGAATCCGCGCTGAAGGGCGCGCATTTCATCGA
>DATFOT010000189.1:0-2858 GCA_035265265.1 Aestuariivirgaceae bacterium
GCGCAACATTCAGAAGCTCGTTATGAATATGGAGCGCATGCGCTGGCTCCCGCGCGATCTCGGTGCGCGGCACATTTTCGTCAACCAGGCCTCTTTCGAACTCCGCATCATTGACGACGGCAGCATAACCTGGACGACCAAGGTAATCGTCGGCAAAGCCGACACTCAGACCTCGGTTTTCAGCGACGAGATGGAAACCGTCGTGTTGAATCCCTATTGGGGAGTGCCGAAATCCATCATCAAATATGAGATGATGCCCTATCTGGTGAACGATCCCTCCTATCTCGACCGCAAGGGCTTCGAAGTTGTGAATTCACGGGGCGATGTCGTGAGTTCGAGCTCCGTCGACTGGTGGGCCCATGGAGACAAAATTCCTTATGATGTCCGCCAGCCTCCCGGCGATGACAACGCGCTCGGCAATATCAAATTCCTCTTCCCCAATTCCCATGACATCTACATGCACGACACGCCGACGAAGAATTTGTTCGCCGAGAAGTCGCGCGCCTTTAGCCATGGCTGTGTGCGCGTCGAGAACCCGCGCAAGCTCGCCGAATATGTCCTCGGCTGGGACCGCGCGCAAATCGATGACATGATCGCTTCGGGGATGAACCAGGATGTCCGGCTGCCGGCGCATATTCCGGTTCATCTTAACTATTTCACGGCTTGGCCCGATGGGTCCGGCAAGATCACCTATCATCCTGATGTCTACAATCGAGATGCCAGGCTGGAGAAGGCCCTCAACACCATCGCCGTCGCGGGAAACTGAGCAGTACCCGACGTCATCGCCGGACCTGATCCGGCGATCTCGCAATCGGCAATGAGATCGCGCGGATTAACTCCGTGCCTGACGGCTTCTGGTTTTCCTCATTTCGGCCCCACCCCCGAATCCATCCGAAAGGCAAGCGCGAATTTGGAAAAATGCACGGAATTCGCGGTCACGTGCCCCGGGTAACCTTTCGTTAAGTATCCTGTTTTATTCTAAACATTGCGTTACGTGCCAAATCATGGCCGCAATCTTGTGGCTTGTGGGAAAGTGCCTTCCGCGACATACTTCGGGGGTGGGAGGCCAAGTTGGGGATTGCTTAGGGGAGTCGGGGACTAACCCGGTTTGTGTGTATGGAGTCGAGTGGGGACCTTTCTTTAGTGGGACATCGCCAACCGTTGTCATCTCGCCTGAAGAAGCTCGCCGCGGCCTCTATACTCTTTGCTGCCTGCGCATCTGTTGCCTGGGGAACCTTGCCCGGGTCACTGATCGCCGCTGGTGAAACCCGCACCCTCAGCATCTATCACGTACACACCAAAGAATCCCTCACCATCACTTATAAGAAGAACGGCCGTTACATTCCCTCCGCATTGGAGAAGCTCAATCATCTGCTGCGGGACTGGCGTAAGAACCAAGTCACCACCATCGATCCAAAGACCATTGATCTGATGTGGGAGCTGCACGCCGATCTCGGTTCCCGGGCCCCCATCCATATCATCAGCGGCTATCGCTCTTCCGCCACCAACGCCATGCTGAAGAAGATCGGCCGCAACGTCGCCAAGCAGAGCATGCATATTCGCGGCAAGGCGATCGATCTTTATTTCCCGGACATCTCCGTTGAGAAGATCCGCGGCAGCGCCATCGTTCGCCAGATTGGCGGCGTCGGTTATTATCCGCGTTCTGGCACCTCTGGCTTTGTCCATATCGATTCCGGCCGGGTGCGGTATTGGCCGCGGCCGAACGAAACCCAGATGGCCGAGATCAAGAAGAACTACAGGAAAACCATCGGCGCGCGGATGACCAACGGCTATATGGCAACCCAGGTCGATACTGGCATTTCCCCCGTTGTCGTCAAGCGTGCTGGCAACACTCAAATCGCCTCAGCGCCGCCCCCGGTTGAGGAGGATGAGAGCGAAGCTTCAGCCTCCGATCAGAACGCAGTATCCGCTCCCGCCAAGGAGAAGGCCGTCGCAGCAGCGGGCTATCCGGTTCCGAAGCCGCGCCAGAAGCCCATCGAGGTGCTGATGCTCGCAGCCGCACGGATGCATATCGAGCCGGCCTCTGCGCCGCCGCCCCGGCCGAATTTTTCCAGGCGCGAAACGGCGGCTGCCGAGGCTTCTCTGCCGGGCCTGCCGGCCGAGCTGTTCGAACCTGGGTTCACCGGAAGCAATCCTTTGAACAAGGCCAACTTCGCTGCCAATGCGATGCATGATCAAACGGATCTGGTCACCGCTTCGGCCGCGGACGCATCTGCTGATGATTTCTTCTGGTGGCCGACACGCTGGCTGTTCAGCACGACGAGCGTGGTCAGGCGCAACCCTGCGCCGCAGCCCGTCGACATCACCCTCACCAGCCTGAACTCCGAAGCGCCGGGCGAAGCGGCCGAAAAACCCAAGGAGCCAAAGCGTGTGGTCCACAAGGCTTCCACCATGCCTTGGGGGCTTGGCGATTTCATCGCCGTGCTGCAAGGGCTCAAGGGTTCCCCAGCCGGTGGCGCTTCCGCCAAGTCTGACAGGTTGATGGTGAACCGCTCCGGTAAGGCTGACATCGAGCCGAACTCGCTCAGGGAATCGGCATCCGGCAGTCAGGTGGACGCCCTCGTCGATATTTCGGCCAAGCACAGCATCCAATAGCTACTCGGCCGCAGCCGCCATTCCTAGCGCGTGCAGATAGAGGTCCAGGATGGCTTCCTCCTCCTCGCGCTCATGCAGGTCTTTCTTTCTGAGCCCGATCACTTTCCTCAGGATTTTCGTGTCGAAGCCATGTCCCTTCGCCTCGGCATAGATTTCCTTGATGTCGCCGGCGATTGCCTTTTTCTCCTCTTCCAATTTCTCGATCCGCTCGACCAGGCTTTTTAATTGTCCCTTGGCAAAAG
>DATFOT010000190.1:0-2715 GCA_035265265.1 Aestuariivirgaceae bacterium
CATGCGCGCCCTTGCCAGCAAAGACTGATGGCCGCGATGCACACCGTCAAAATTGCCGATGGCGACCACGCCGCGGCGCAACGCCTCAGGGATTTCAGCTTCACCGGTAAAAATCTGCATCAGGCCGCCGCCTCAGGCAAGGAAGAGCAGCCGGCCCATTCCGCTGCTTATGCGGCCGCGGCAGCTGCCGCGTTCGAGCCGATCTCCTGGCGAACGAGCCGCGGCGGGGAAAATAATCCGCCGTATCCGAGGCTGGCCCTGGCCGTTACTGCGGCAAGCTCGGTGCGGGTCGAGACATTGGAAGCGATAACCTCAAGCCCGTGGAAGGCCGCGTCGCGCGTGAAATTTCCGAGCGTCTCCTCGGCCTGTTTCGAGCTGGCGTTGGCGAGCGTCATGATGTCGATGGCGACATAGTGGAAGCCGAGATCGGCCAGCGACAGAACGCCTGGTCCATGCCCGTCGACATCGCCGAGGCAGAATGTCACTCCCTGCTCGGCGAGCTTGGCGATGCTCGCCTGGCCTTCCGGAGAGAGGCCCGCAAGGGTCGGCTGCTTGATCTCGAGCACCAAGCCCTTGGCGAGCTCGGCATTCTGGGAGATCAGCGCGAGAAGCTTGTTGATGAAATCATGATCGGCGAGAGCCGCCGCCGAAACGGTGCAGAAAATGCCTACACCCCTCTGCCGCTGCATGAGCTTGCGCAGAACCGGGAAAACGCGGGTCACGGTGAGATAGTCGAGCATGGGCATGAGGCCGGCTTTGGTGGCCTGATGCTGAATTGTTTCCATGCCGACCCGAGTGCCATCGGACATGCGAAGCGACAGGGACCCCCGATAGTGGCGCGTGGCGCCATCATCGATCTGCACGATCGGCTCGAGATAGAGATCGAAGCGCTCCTCCTCGAATTTGGAAGAGCTGCTTTCGCCGCCTGAGCGTTTCGCAGGTGCGGGGGGCGGCGCAGACTGCTGGCGAAGCTCGGACTGCTGGCGAAGTTCAGGGGCCGGAGGCGCTGAAGAGATGGCCGCGCGCGGCGATGGCGCAGGCTCGACGCTGCGCTGCGGCCGCTGCAGGCTTCGCTGGAGCCATTCACGGCTGGCTGCCGGCTGCGGGCCGGCATGCTCAAGCATCGCCTGGCCCTCGATCGTGGCTACGCGCCGCGTTACGGCATGAAGCTCGCGCGTGAGAGCGCCGTAGGCGCCCATGATATCGGTGACACGGCGCAGCGCGGAGTTAAGGGCATGGTCGCGCGCGGTAAAGGACAGCAATTGCGCAAGGCCCAGAATGATGATCGCGCCGCCCAGTATCAGTTCGGTGGGTCCGCCATGAAGGGCCGACCAGGCGCAAAATCCAACGATGGCGAGAAAGAGCATCGCCAGCACAATCGTGACCGTCACGTTAGATTTACTCATGACACCAACTCACATCTTGTTGCGAGCCCCGATGGCTCATGCTTGCAGCGAAATAAGGTATGATTGAGGAAAATTTCCAAGGCAAACCCCTACCCCCTTTCATCCCGCCAGTTTGTTGTGGCGAAATTCCGGCAGCCCGACCAGAATCAGCACGCCCACTCAGACCGCGGCCCGAGAGTAATCGTTCCGGGGCCGGCTGACAATAAATGTCTCCGAGCTTCAGAAGCTTAGGGTCAGTTCAGCGATTCGACGGATTTAAGGACCGCAGGCAGACGTTTGGAGAAAATCTCGTCGATCTGGCTGTCAGAAACAATGAGCGGAGGTGAGAGCGCGATCGTATCGCCGGTGATGCGCAGCATGATGTCGTGCTCGTGAAATCCGCTCTCCATGGCGTGATAGGCGCGCTTGCCGGGCTGGCTGGGCAGGGGAGCCAAGTCGATACCGGCGACAAGGCCGATGGTGCGCACATCCTGCACCAGAGAATGGCCCTTGAGCGACATGGCGGCATCGGCCCAGCGATTCTCGATTTTGCGGGCGCGCTCGAAAAGTCCTTCCTGCTTGTAAAGCTCGAGAGTGGCGAGCCCTGCGGCGGCGGCCATGGGATGACCGGAATAGGTATAGCCGTGGAAGAACTCGATCACATGGTCGGAGGTGGTCGTGAAGGCATCATAGATATGCTGACGGACCATGACGCCACCCATCGGTATCGCGCCCGAAGTGATGCCCTTGGCAAAGGTGATCATGTCGGGCAGCACGCCGAAGCGCTCCGCGGCAAAGGTGTAGCCGAGCCGGCCGAAGGCGGTGATGACCTCGTCGAAGATCAGCAGGATGCCATATTTGTCGCAGAGTTCGCGCAGACGCTGCAGATAACCTTTGGGCGGCGCAAGAACCCCCGTCGATCCGGCCATGGGCTCGACGATCACCGCTGCGATGGTCGAGGCATCGTGCAGCTGGACGAGCCTTTCGAGCTCATCGGCGAGATGGGCGCCCCATTCCGGCTCGCCCTTGCTGAAGGCTTGCTTGTCGCGATTGTAGGTATGCGGCAGATGGTCGGCGCCGGGGAGCAGCGGGCCGAACCATTTGCGGTTGGCCACCATGCCGCCCACCGATATGCCGCCGAAACCGACACCGTGATAACCGCGCTCGCGGCCGATCATGCGCTGGCGCGAGGCTTCACCGCGGGCACGGTGATAGGCAAGCGCCATTTTGAGCGCCGTGTCGGCAGCTTCGGACCCGGAATTGCAAAAGAACGCGTAATTGAGATCACCGGGGGCCAGGTTCGACAGGCGCGAGGCAAGCTCGAAAATCT
>DATFOT010000191.1:0-5078 GCA_035265265.1 Aestuariivirgaceae bacterium
CCTATTTCGACTGGCGCCATGCGGACCTGGCCAAATTGCTTTCGGAAGAATATCTCTTGCGAGATTATAGCCGCGAATTCATTGAAAATTTCTTTGCAGAGACCTCAGCGAGAACTGCTGTGGACAAGGCCTTACAAATCGACACTGAGATTATGCTGGTCGATGATCCCGTAAAACGTGTGGATAACATGACAATGGCGTTCGGCCTGGAAGCACGCGTGCCCTTCCTGGACCACGAAGTCGTGGAACTCGCTTCCCGAATACCCGCGAAGCTCAAGGTTGGAGGCGGTGGAAAATACATTCTCAAACAGGCCGCACGGAAACTTCTGCCGGCGGAGGTAATCGACCGGCCTAAGGGATACTTCCCAGTTCCTTCGTTAAGGCATCTTCAGGGCCCCTTTCTAACCTATGTTGGGGACATACTCAGCTCTACCAAAGCAAGGTCCCGAGGGCTTTACCGAAGTGAGTTTGTCGAACACATGCTGCAAAATCCGGAAGCCGAGATGAGCCCGAAAGGACATTCGCGGTTGTGGCAGGCGGCTTTGCTCGAATCGTGGATGCAAGCACATGCAATTTGATCCCAAACTTCTGGAGCGTCTGCGACTAGGCATGAGTGGAGACAAACGTCACGTCGTTATCCGCTCTTCTGAAACGCCCGAAGTAGTTGCTGAGTATTCCTTCGGAATCGAGGAAGAATACTTCCTGGCCGATGCAAGCACTCTCGAAGTAGCGGTGCAAACGCCCAACGAGATGTTTGAAGCGGCGAATTGGTCGACCGGCGGTCAGGCAATGCGCGAGATGCTGCAGGCGCAGCTGGAGGTCGCCACGAATGTTCACCTTGATACGCGAGACGCGCTCGAAGAATTGAGATTTCTGCGACGCGAGGTCGCTAACGTGGCCGCACAATACGGATTAGCTATCATGGCTTGCGGCACGCATCCGACCGCCGTCTGGCGCCAATCAAAGCCAAGCCCGAAGCCGCGGTACGAGGCCATGATTGAAGATCTCAAGACCATAGGTCATCGTAACATGCTTTGCGGCATGCACGTCCATGTTCAGCTTCCGAGAGCTGAGAAGCGTTTTGCAGTCATGCAAGCGATGATCCCTTATCTCCCCCTCTTTATTGCTCTCTCCACCTCGTCTCCATTCTGGAGTTCTAGGGACAGCGGATTGAAGGGTTATCGCCTTGCGGCCTACGACGAGCTGCCGCGTACCGGCCTCCCCGAGGCATTCGAAAGCGAAAATCACTACACTGAGTACGTCGATGCTTTGCAGAAATCAGGCGTGATCCCGGACGAGAGTTACATCTGGTGGGCTATGAGGTCTTCTTCGCGTCATCCCACGCTAGAACTTCGCGCTCCAGACGTTTGCACAATACTAGAGGATGCTATTGCCATCGCTTCCTTGTACCGGGCGCTAGCGCGCTACTTGTACGAAAGACCGGCTCTCTTGCAGCCTCTCGGTGCGGTTGAGCGAGCTATTGCGGTCGAGAACAAATGGCGTGCGCAACGATATGGCACCGACTGTATCTTTGCCTCCAAAGATGGACCGATAGAAATCCGCAGCATGTTGTTCTCGTTGATCGAGCAGATTTCCAAGGATGCCTCTATCTTGGGTTGCCTCAACGAGGTGGAAAATTGTAAAGCCATACTTCAAAGAGGAAGCTCGGCCGACCATCAACTTAGGGCTTTCCAAGAGGCAGGAGGTAGTTTGTTAGCCGTAAAGAAGTGGATCGCATCTGCGACGGCACCGGATCAACTAAGACGCCAGGCATCACACTGGCGAGATGCCATTGTTTGAACAATTCAACGCATGAGCCGTCAATGTGAATGATCCTTCTCGAAGGCAGGTGGATCCGGAGGATGGTCGAAAGATCACCATCGCGCTCGCCAAAGCCGATGAGATCGATCGATCCATACGTGGTGAAAGATTTCGTGCTCTAAACCCCTTTTGTAAGGCTGCCACTTCGCCTTAGCCGCTCGACGCTTCGGGCGTGCGACAGCTCTGTCCGGCGAAATCGTTGCCCGGTCTCTGTGCGACGGTTGTGGAATATCGGCGTAGTTTGGAGAGTTGCTGATAGCGCCGCTTTTTAATCCTGATGACACAACTCCAGCCGTTCACCGGCTCGTTGAAATGGAATGCTGGTTAATCGTGTCCCCTGTTCTGGTGACAAACGCCCGGATGAAAATCCAACTTGCTCATGACGATTTTAGAAAAATGGGATATTTCCCGCGCATTGCTTCGGCTGAGCGCGTTCATCGCAAATAGAACGAGGTGACGACGTTCGGCGTTTTGCTTACCGTTCATGAGAGCGCAATCCAGCGAAAAATGTCACTCCCAGTCACGACTTAGGAACGCTCAAGCGCCGAGCGCGTCATTTAGCAGCAAGCACCTAAGGATTCGCGCTCTTTCCCTGGACGAAAATGCAAAATCTGTCCCTTGAGCCAACCTCACCTGACCGTTTTGTTGCCAAGGCTGCAACCCAGCACACCAATCATCTCATTCAGAACGCAGCAAGGACTGCGACTTGGGTCGCCGACGCACATGTGCTTGGCGCGGTTGCGGCGATAGTCTGGCTCGGTTCGCGAGGTGGCGGCCAACGCCAGCGGACCGTCGCTGATCACATTGCCACCACTGTTGCCGCAGCGGTGATCGCGCCGAAACTAATCAAGAAGGTGGTCAACCGGACCCGTCCCGACAGGGTCGTCGTCGGCCCTGACCGGCAAGGGGTAAAAACCTCGGGCAAGCCCCACGACTCCTTCCCGTCCGGACATGCCGTGCATATCGGCGCCTTGGTGTCCGCTCTGAGCCGGGCTTACCCTGAGAAGAGGTGGCACCTCCGTGCGGTGGGGGCGGTAGTAGCAGGTACGCGGGTGGCCGTTCTCGCGCACTGGAGCACCGACGTTATCGCGGGCTTGATGATCGGCATCCTTCTGGAGAAAGGGGTTCGCCACGTTCTTGCGTTTGAGAGCCGGCGAAGATGGGTTCCAAGTAACATTGGTGAGTCGGTGTACCCTGCTAGGAACCCGAACTTCGGGGCTATAGATCTTGGTCGAGTCGCGCCGCCTGTCCGAGACGGTTGCTATGGGCGAATTTGTGTCGACTGGGCAACATAGGCCGGTTCGTGTTCGAGATGCCGTCCTGACACGTATTATCGCCCCCTTGGAAGGCTTTTAATATGGATTTTTGCAAGCCGGAGCCGAGGCCGAGCAGCCGCATTTCCCACCTCGGGCCACAGGCTGCCCAATGCGTCTGCCTGTTTGGAACAGACTTGACCGCCAATGCTTTCCTTGCTGCTGCAAAAGGGAGAAGTACGTTGGGGAAAGCGCTGCCGCTTCCTGTTTTCGACCGCAGAACAGGTCGTGTGATCCAGGAGTTCATGGACGACAGTTCGGCGACCTACGAGAGCCGTCCCCATCAATCCCTGATGCAGTGGTTGGGGTCTTCGCCAACCTGGGACTGGCTCGTCGCCGCGTATCAGAACACGTCATATAGCGCGCGAAACATAGAGCCTTTTATTCGGAAGTATCACATCGACATGACTGAGTTCGAACCGGGTCCGTTCAAGAGCTACGCAGAATTCTTCGATCGCAGATTTCTCCCCGGCAAGCGTCACTTCCCGGATAGCCCCGGCCAGATGGGTGCCTTCGCAGAAGCCAGATATCTCGCTTGGGAGAAACTCGCACCAGAGATGGAATTCCCCATCAAAGGCCACTCCCTAAAGCCCGAGATCCTGTTCGGAAATGCTGAGCGCGCTAAAGAGTTCGAGGGCGGCCCCGTGATTCTGGCCCGCTTGTCGCCAATGGACTACCATCACCTTCACTACGTCGATAGCGGCAGAACCATCGACACCTGGCGACTCGGATCTCGGCTATGGACGGTTAATCCAAATGCATTGCGTAATCAGCCTGACATCCTTTTTCGCAACGAGCGGAGCGTCCAGTTGCTCGAAACGGAGCATTTCGGCCGGCTCGCGATGGTCGAAATAGGGGCCCTTTCCGTCGGTCGGATCGTTCAGGTTCACGACATTAAAAAGCCGTTCACAAGGGGCGCGGAAAAATCCATGTTCAAGTTTGGCGGTTCGGCGGTCGCATTCTTTGGACAGCCTGGAAGATGGCAGCCCGAACAAGATATTCTTAGGCACACCAGGAATGGGCAAGAGACCTTGATCAGGCTGGGCCAGGCGATTGCGCGGAGACAGTGACCGCCCTTCTCCTCGGTGCCCCGCACCAATTTAAGCAAGTTGAGATGGCCCGTCTTAGCTTCCCCTCAGCTTTTCACCCTCAATATACGTCTCGGGAATTAGGCGAAGGCTGAACAGCGGCTGCTTTCGATCAGTTGTCACATCGATCCGTCCCTCGCCTTCAGGATCGAGCGAGCCGTCCAAGTCCTTCAGGATTTGACCTGCTGCGCACGCCGCTTCGTGCAAGCCGCTTTTAGGTTCTTCAGCTCCATTCCTTTTGGATCATCGCGGGTCTCGGTGCCATGGCGGATTCTAAAATGAAATCGTGGCATGTCAGTTACCGAATCTCCAACTTCCTCAGACACATTTCCTTAGTCCTCCATATCGCTGCCGGGGTTGCGAACCGAGAAATCGAAGGTTCCACAACCCGGGACGGTGGCCAAAACCGGTCCGACGACGACGCTTTGACCGGGGAATGTGGGCGCAGATCTGAGAGGAGTGCCGCACACCGCGCACGCGACGCCATGAGATTGCGTAACGATCGGGGCGCGGTGATAGACCGCTCCGCACTTTAGACACTTATCTTGCTCACCCATGAAAGTAAGAACCGCGCCATAGCCGTTAGTTCCTATTCATGCGAACGACGCGTCGGGACAATCTCAGTTCGCGGCCACGACCGGTTCGGACCACACGGGGAATTAGGTTGGCTCTCGCCGATTACAATCGAGAGGCCCCCCAGGAAATTGCATCGCGTATCGCTTAGCGCGCCCGACCTTGCAGCGACTCCTCTCTTTTCGGCTGCTTCTTGCGACCGCTGGATGATTGCCTCTTGGCTCTCTTCGCCACTCTTTGAGCCCTCCTGACTTGAAAAAGGAACGTCTACATACGTTGCGTG
>DATFOT010000192.1:0-3277 GCA_035265265.1 Aestuariivirgaceae bacterium
AATGGCTCCCGGCCGACGCACCTCATCGATCCTGCGATAGAGCGCCCGCTTGGCCTCCGGCTGCTCGACGATGGCCTCAATGATCCAGTCGCATAGAGCGATCTCACCCATGTCATCATCGATATTGCAAGCCGCGATCAGCGCGATGTTGCGCTTATGCATGAGCGGCTGCGGCTCGGCTGCTTGCAGGCGTGCGATGGCGCCGGCTGCGATGCTGCTGCGGTCGCGCTGGCTCGGCGAGGCGACATCGAACAGCATCACCGGAACGCCGGCATTTGCCACATGCGCAGCGATGCTTGCTCCCATCACGCCGGCCCCGAAAACGGCAACCTTGCGAATGGAATTCATTCGAGCGCCTCGAGAACGGTGGCAATTCCCTGGCCGCCGCCAATGCATTGCGTGGCAAGCGCGAAGGTGACTTGTTCCCTTTTGAGGAGGCTCGCCGCCTTTCCCGTGATGCGCGCCCCGCTGGCGCCGAGCGGATGACCCAGCGCGATGGCACCGCCGTCTATGTTTACTTTCGATTCGTCCAGCCGCAGCTCCCGTATCACGGCAATGCTCTGCGACGCGAAGGCCTCATTGACTTCGGCGACACCAATATCGGAGGCAGAAAGACCCGCCCTCTCCAGCGCTTTGCGCGATGCAGGAACGGGACCGATGCCCATGATCTCCGGCGCACAGCCCGCAACTGCGATACTTCGGATCGCGGCGAGCGGCTTCAACCCATTGGTTTTCGCGTATTCCGCGCTGCAAACCAGGGTCGCCGCCGCGCCGTCGGTGAGCGGCGAGGAAGTCCCCGCCGTAACGCTCCCATGCTCGTCGAACGACGGTTTCAAAGCGGCGAGTGCCTTTGCCGTTGTTTCCGGTCGAATGCATCCGTCGAGGCTGATCACGCCGCCGCCGTTTGCAATCGTGACTATTTCGTCGCGGAAGCGCCCCTGCTCTTGCGCCTCCCCTGCACGTCTTTGTGATTGGGCCGCGAAGGTCTCCTGCTGCTCGCGCGTTATCTGATAGCGTGTCGCAACATTTTCTGCCGTTTCGCCCATGGCGATATAGGCTTCTGGATATCGCTCGTACAAATCCGGATGGGGCATCGGATTGAAGCCCATCATGGGTACTCTCGTCATGGATTCGACACCAGCGCAGACAAACACCTCGCCGGCATTCATCTGGATTGCTCCCGCCGCCATGTGAATGGCAGACATGGATGACCCGCAGAACCGGTTGACAGTTGCCCCCGCCACGGATATCGGCAGGCCCGCCTGGAAGACCACGAGCCGCGCCATGTTTAAACCCTGCTCGCCCTCCGGAAAGGCACAGCCCAGAATGAGGTCTTCGATGTCGTTGGTATCGATCCCCGTTTTGGCGATCAGGCCTTTCACCACCTGCGCCACGAGCTCATCAGGGCGCACCTTCCGCAATTCACCTTTCGCCGCCGGCGTGAAGGGCGACCGCACATATCCCACGATGACGGCATTCCTCATCTCGCTCTCCTGTTTCAGGCGCCGGACGCACTGCCGACAGCGGCAACCGCTTCTGTACTGGCAGCAGCCGCTTCGGCAAGCAGTTCTTTTTTCGATATCTTGCCGATGATCGTCTTTGGCAAAAACTCGCGAAATTCGATCTGCCTCGGCACCTGAAAGGGGGCCAGTCTCTCCTTGCAGAATGCGCGCAGCTCAACCGCGGTCAGCGATTCGCCGCCACGCAGCTTGACGAAGGCTTTTATGACCTCGCCGCGGTGCGCGTCGGGCAAGCCGCAAACCGCAACCTCCTCGACCGACGGATGGGAGTGAATGACCTCTTCGACCTGGCGCGGATATACGTTGAAGCCTCCGCTTATGATCAGATCCTTGATCCGGTCGACGATGTGAAGATAACCCTCGTTGTCCAGATAACCCACATCGCCAGTGTGCAATCGCCCGCCGCGGAAAGCATCGACATTTTCCTTTGCCCGATTGGCATAACCCGACATGACTTGCGGCCCGCTCACGCAGATTTCGCCGCGTTCGTTGATGTTTAGCAACCGGTCGGGATTTTCGATGGACACGATCTCGATCAGCGTTCGCGGCAGCGGCAGTCCGACCGAACCGGCCTTGCCGCCGCTCAATGGGTTGATGGTGCACACGGGTCCCGCCTCGCTCAGACCATACCCTTCGAGAAGCCTGCAGCCGGACAGCGCTTCGAACCGGCGCTGAATTTCTCCCGCCAGCGCCGCCCCGCCTGAAATGCACACCTTGAGGCTCGACAAATCGTGCTTGGCGGTTTCACCCGAAGCAATCAGGGCGGAATACATGGTCGGAACGCCGATAAAGATGGTCGCCTTATCCCTGGCAATCGTCTTCAGCACCTCGGAGCTCTGAAACTTCGCCAGCAGGATCATCTCCGCACCGATGCGCACGCTGAGGTTCATCACTGCCGTCATGCCGAATGAGTGGAATAGCGGCAGCACCGCAACGCATTTTTCCTTCCCCAATTGCACGTCTGGTGCCCAAAGGGCCAGCTGCCCCGAATTGATATAGACATTGGCATGCGTGAGCTGCGCCCCCTTCGGAAATCCGGTAGTCCCGCCGGTATATTGCAGAACCGCCACGTCCTTCGCTGGATCGATGTCGACCGGCTTCACCTTGCCGTCATTGGCGATCAGATGTTCGAAGAAGATATGTCGTTCGTCCTCCGCGACCGCGGCAACCTCTCCCGTTTTGAACAGGCCGAAGGCCACCTTTTCCGCAAACCGCAACATGCCACGCATGCGGCAGATAATCATGTTTTCGACCGGGCCATCCTCGCGCGCCAGGTCCGACACCTTGTCGTAGAGCGCTTTGACGTCGAGTGTGACGAGCAGCCGGCAGCCTGCGTCGGCAACTAGCCGCCCGATCTCGCCGGCCGAATAGAGAGGATTGATGTTGACGACGATGCCGCCGGCCTTGAGCACCGCGTAGAAGCAGATCACCGCAAAGGGGCAATTGGGTAGAATGAGTCCAACCTTGATTCCCTTGGCGACTCCCAGTTCCTGAAAACCCTTGGCTGCATGATCCACAAGTCGGCCGACCTCGCGATAGCGATACTGCTTACCGCGAAAGCTCATACAGATCTTATCGGAATAAACCTTCACCGCCTCATCGAGCAGCGTCGGCAGCGGCTGCGGATCGATGCTCGTGTCCCAGCTGATCTCGGGCGGATAAAATTTTTCCCACGGCCGCCTGTCGATCGGCAGCAGCTGCCGGCTGCGGCGAATGTAGCGCAATGGGCTGAGAAAATGCTTGAAGGAGGGGTGCAT
>DATFOT010000193.1:0-14545 GCA_035265265.1 Aestuariivirgaceae bacterium
GGCTGAGAATTCAGGAGAGCCGCGGCAAAGACCGCGGGATAATGACATTTGAGCCAGGCCGACACATAGACGAGATGCGCGAAGCTCGCCGCATGGCTTTCGGGAAAGCCATATTCACCGAAGCCCTTGATCTGGCTGAAGCAGCGCTTAGCGAATTCCGGCGCATAGCCACGCTCGACCATGCGCCTCACCATCTTCTCCTCGAGCCGGCCGATGGTGCCGCGGTGGCGGAAGGTGGCCATGGCCCGGCGCAGCTCGTTGACCTCGCCCGGCGTGAATTCGGCGGCCACCATGGCAAGCCGCATGGCCTGTTCCTGAAACAGCGGCACGCCCATGGTCTTGCCGAGCACCGATTTGAGCTCATCGGCCTGACCGAAAGCCAAGTGAGGCGAAGGATATTCCTCCGGCTCGAGCCCGTCGCGGCGACGGAGATAGGGATGAACCATGTCGCCCTGAATGGGACCGGGACGGACGATCGCCACCTCGATCACCAGATCGTAGAAGGTGCGGGGCTTCAGCCTCGGCAGCATGTTCATCTGGGCACGGCTTTCGACCTGGAAGACACCGATGGAATCCGCCCGGCACAGCATGTCGTAAACGGCGGGATCCTCCGGGGGAACGGTCGCCAGGCAGTAATGAAGGCCATACCAGCCTTCCATCAGGTCGAAACATTTGCGGATGCAGGTGAGCATCCCCAGCCCCAACACATCGACCTTGAGGATGCCTAGGGCATCGATATCGTCCTTGTCCCATTCGATGAAGGTACGATCCTCCATTGCGGCATTGCCGATCGGCACGGTTTCGGAGAGCGGCCCCCTCGTCAGGACGAAGCCGCCGACATGTTGAGAGAGATGACGGGGGAACCCATGGATCTCATCGGCAAGGCTCAAGACCTGCATGAGAAGGGGATCCTCGCCGTCGAGACCTTTTTCCCTCAGATGCCGTTCCGTCATGTCTTCCTGCATGCGGCCCCAGACGATGCCGGCGAGTGCGGAGGTGACGTCTTCGGACAGGCCCATGGCCTTGCCGACATCGCGGACCGCACTGCGGCCGCGATAGGTGATGACGGTTGCGGCAATGCCGGCGCGATCACGCCCGTAACGGGAATAGATGTACTGGATCACTTCCTCGCGCCGTTCATGCTCGAAGTCGACATCGATGTCGGGCGGCTCCCTGCGTTCCTCGGAGACGAAGCGCTCGAAAAGAAGATCGATCGCGGAAGGATCGACATTGGTGATGCCGAGGCAATAGCAGACGGCGGAATTGGCGGCCGAGCCGCGCCCCTGGCAGAGGATCGGCTTCGCTTGGCTGCGGGCAAAGGAGACGATGTCGTGAACGGTAAGGAAGTAGGGAGCGATCTGCAATCGGGCGATGAGATGCAGCTCCTTGGCGATGGTGGCACGGACACCAGGAGGGATGCCTTGCGGATAGCGCGTTTCGGCACCCTTCCAGGCAAGCACTTCGAGATGCTTCTGGGCGGTGGTGCCTTCCGGCACCGGCTCGTCTGGATATTCATAGCGCAGCTCGTCGAGCGAGAATTTGCAAGCATCGGCAATGGCGATGGTACGAGCGAGGGCATGCTCATGGCCGCGGAAGAGACGGGCCATTTCGTCCGGCGGCTTGAGATAGCGTTCGGCATTGGGGGCGAGGCGATAGCCCGCTTCATGGATGGTGCATTTCTCGCGGATGCAGGTGAGAACGTCCTGGAGTGGGCGGCGGTCGTGGTGATGATAGAGCACGTCGTTGGTGGCAACGAGCGGCGTGCCATGAGCGCGGGCAAGGAAAGCAAGACGATTGAGACGGGCGCGGTCGCGGCCGGTCAAGAGCATGGTGGCGGCAAGATGAAGGGGGGAGGCGAGTGCCGCCCTTACGGTCTTCAGCTGCGCTTCGAACGAATCGTCCGGCATTCCGGCGGGCGGCACGATGATGAAGATCAGGCCCTGCTGGTAGAGGGCAACGTCTTCGAGAGCGAGCGTGCAGGCACCCTTTTCGGCGCGGCGCTGCCCAATGGTGAGGAGCGTGCATAATCGTCCGTAGGCAGAACGATCCGGCGGATAGCAGAGCAGGCTGATGCCCTCGACCAGGTCGAGCCTGGCGCCGATGATGATCTTCAGCCCCATGTCCTTGCCGGCAATATGGGCACGCACCACTCCCGCCAGCGTATTGCGGTCGGTGACCGCGATGGCGCTGAGGCCCAAATGCTTCGCCTGGGCGACGAGCTCTTCGGCATGCGAGCCGCCGCGCAGGAAGGAAAAATTGGTGGTTACCTGAAGCTCGGCATAGGCGGTCACTGGCGGACCTCTTTCTCATTTTATTCTCCCTCCCCCTTGTGGGGAGGGATGTCCGAGCAGAGCGAGGACAGGGTGGGGTGCGGCATCCAACCCCACCCCCAGCCCCTCCCCACAAGGGGGAGGGGAGCTGATGTCCTCACGCGAGAAGGCCGTGGATGAACCAATTGGGATCGGGGGCATGTGGCTCGCCATAGATGCCTTCGCGATAAACCCAGAAGCGGCGCCCGTCCTCATCCTCGACGACATAATAGTCGCGCGGACGTTCGGTCCTGGCGCTGCCGTGCCACCATTCAGGCGCGATGCGTTCGGGGCCTTCCATGCGCAGAATGCGATGGGAGACGCGCCGCCAGATGAATCGCAATGGCGGACCATCGGGAACCTCGGCCATGACGCGAATTTTTTCCGGACGGTCGAGAAGGGTGAGCGGGCGGATGCCGGGCAATGGCGCCGAAGAGATCTTGTCGGAGGGCGGCTTGAGCTTCTCGGCCCATTCCGGCAGATGGCGCTCGGCGGGCTCGAGGCTTGCCAGGCGGGCCTCTTCATGATGGTTCATCAAACGGTCGGCGAGAGCGGCAAAGTCATGGTTGAAGGAGGTTTTCTCCTCCATGAAACCAGGTTCATAGGGCTCGAGGAAAGCGGTTTCCTCCGCTTCGAGGCTCATTGCATCGATGCCGAAGCCGGCATCGACCTCTTCAAGCTTCGGACGAAGAAGCCTGGCCAAGTGAAGGGGATCATTGGAGGGACGGGTCAGGCCGGCCGTCACAACAGCACGCGAGCCATCGGTGCGGTAGAGCTTGAGGAGGACGCGGAGCGCTCCCATGCTTTCGCGTTCCAGCCGGTGGCAAAGCCGGCCGAGGAGCTGATCGATGAGACCGACAAGACCTTCATTGGCGATGAGCGGCTCGATGAGGGCATGGCGCACCGAGAAAAGCGGCGGAGGCTCGAGGGGAGAAAGCGGCTCGTCGGTTTCGCCCAAACATTGATCGAGACGCAGGAGAACGTGGGAGGCTTGCGTGCTGCCGCGGAAGCGGCGGTCGAGCTCGCTCCTCGGGATGCCATAGAGGCTCCCTATTGTCTTGAGGCCGAGGCGCTTGAGGAGGACGAGGGTTTCGCGCTCGAGCCGCAGGGCTTCGACGGGAAGCTTTCCCAGCCATTCGCGTTGGTGATCTTCCGGCACGACGAGGGCTGGAGAGGAGCCGAAGCGGGCGAAGGCCCAGGCTCCGCCGGCCGTGCCGGCGATGCTCGAGCGAAGATGGAAACCAAGATGGCGGAAGCGGGCGGCGATATCGGCGAGAAGGGATGGCTCACCGCCGAAGAGATGCGCGATGCCGGTCACGTCGAGAAGAAGGCCATCGGGTTCGTTCAGCGCAACCCAGGGGCTCCAGCGCTCACACCAGCGGGCAAGGCTCAAAAGCATGGCCGCATCCTTTTCCGGCTCATGAAGAGCCGAGGCGAGATCGGGGACCTGGGCGCGCGCATCAGCCAGCCGCTGCCCGGGTCGTAGGCCGAGGCTCTCCGCCAGTTCATCGCAGGCGAAAAGGCGCAGACCCTTGGCACCCGATTCAACGAGTGCGAAGGCCTGACCAGATAGGTTCAGGGGCGAGAGACCCTGCTGCTTCAGAGCATGGTTCAGCCGTTCCACCGGAAACTGGGGCAACCAGAGAGAAGCGATGCGTCGCATGTGACCACTCCACTGTCCATTCGCCAGGCCGACCGGCCCGGCAGCGTTCAAGCATGAGAGCCCAGGCGGGAAGACCAGGGGCATGAGAGTCGAAAGGCGGCGGGGTGGAAGCCCGTGCCTTCACCTGCCAGCGCGAAAGGGCGGCTGTGCCGCCGGTGACCGGCCGGGAAAAAACCAAGAGCGCGGGGGTGGAGCCTTGCTCCGCAGCAAGGCTCAGACGACGGGTAAGAGCAAGGCTTGGCCCATGTGAATCGAGCCCGGCCATCACTGCGGAAAGGGTGCCGGAACGCAGAGCTTCCTCGATGGCCCAGAGAAGCGCGCGGGGGGTTTTAACGGAAAGGGTCAAAAACCGATGACGGGGGAGACCCAAAGCGGTGATGCCATGGCCGTAGAGCCTTCCCCATTCGGCATTGCCGCGGGAAAGCGCACACCACAGAACGGGGCGGGGCTCGCTTTCCAGATCGAGGCGGCGGATGGCAAGGCTCAGGGCAAAACCCATGGCGGCGGGCGTGTCGGGATAGGCGGCGGCGGCGATTTCATGAAGGGCGTTGAGGGCAAGGCCCTGGGCAGGAAGACGATCATCGATGAGAGCAGCGCCCAGGGTCCAGCGACAGGGACGATCCGTCGCGCGCAGACAGGGCGGCCGGCGCTCGATTTCGGCGATGCGGCGGCGGAGCGCGGCGAGCCTGTCGCCATTTCTCAGGCGAGGCTGAATTTCGACGGCAGAAACTCTGCCCGCGACAATGGCTTGCGCAGGATGGCTCATGGTTGAATCCGGTTGTTCTTGTTTTGTTCTAGTGAGGCAAAGCCCTAGAGTCAAGATCTTGACTCGCGGGTAATTCGTTAGAGAAGGATCCTTCGTGAGGTATGAAGCTGGATTCCAGCTTTCGCTGGAATGACGATAGAGGATGCCGTCATGGCCGGACTTGATCCGGCCATCTCGCGCCAGCGGCAGATGCGCGGATCAAGTCCGCGCATGACGAGGATGAAATGGGGAGAGAGCCGTCGAACTTGACCGATCGCTCTTTTTATTCACGCCAGCAGGGAAATCTACCCCGGAAGCAGTTTGCCGTTCAGCGCGGCGAGGAACAGCGTGATCCCGAAGAAAGAGATGAGAAGGCCACCCGAAAGCCGCAATGCGAAGCTCGTCCATTGGAGCCATGTCTGCCTTCCGCTGATGAAACTCATGGCGGCGGATTTCGACAGGACGGCAAGAATGGCAATCGCCGACACGGTGAGCGCAGTGCCGACGGCCATGACGAAAGTTGCCGCAACACCAGCCCAGTAGATGCCGATGGCATTGGCGAACAGAAGCGCCAGTATGGCGCCCGTACAAGGCCTGATGCCGACAGCGAACGAGATCGACAGCGCCCGCGACAGCGACCAATCGCGGCTCAGTTCGCGCGGTGCCGGCATGTGGTCGTGGGTGCAGCTGGCATCGTGAACGGGCGGGTGGTGCGATCCGCCCGGCGCGGCGGGGGTCAGGAGCCGCGCGGGCCAGATCATGCCCATGGCCTGCCACAGCAAATAAAAGCCGAGGATGGCGATCATCCCGTAGCTCGCCATTTCAAGGACCGAAGCCACGGAACGCGCGGTCGAGCCTACCGTTTTCACGAGAAACAGAAGCGTCGTCACAATGGCGATGGCCGAGAACGCCTGTACCAGCGCGCTGGTGAAAGATATCAATATGCCGCGCTTGAGCTGCTGCTCGGTGGCGAGCAGCCAGCCCGAGATGACTGTCTTGCCGTGGCCCGGACCGGCGGCGTGGAAGACGCCATAGCCGAAACTCAGCATAATCAGCATCCAGGCGGAGGCCCAGGTCGGCGCGGCGCGCAGGCTCGCCATGGCGCCGGAGATACGCTCGTAGAACGACTGCTGGGTTGCCAGGATGAACGCGGCGGGGTCTGCCCAAAAGGAGGGTATGGCAATATCGCCCTTCTTGGAGGCATTGCGGGGCTGGACGAGCGCACGGTCGCTCAGGCTGGTCGAGGCCGCCGGCGCCTGTGCACCGGCACAGAGAACAACGACCGGCTGGGCGAACATGGCGCCGAAATCCTCTTCGGGCGGAGCCTGCCAGTCGACACCCTTGGTCGCGAGCATCGCCTTGGCATCGGCTGCCTGCTGATCGGAGACCGGCTCCTGCAATTCCACGCGGCAGTCTCCAGGCATGGCGCCAACGCCCGAGGCGGCTTCCTTGCCTGAAAACTCGATGGCGATAAAAAATCCCGGATCGTAGACGCGGTAGAACACCCTTTGCTTGCGGGGATCGAGAGGTGTTTTAAGCGGCAGACGGAAATGAAGCTTGAGCTGCTTTTTGCTCCACAACTGCCCCGCTTCGGTGACATCGCCGAAGGCCACCGGCGCCGTACCTGCCTTCATTGCGGTGAAATAGGCATATTCCTTCAGGCTGTCGATGTTCTCCTTGGTGAGGGCTGCAAGCTCCTCGGGCGCATAGACGCCATCATGGTTGACATCCAGGCCGTCGACGGCAGCCTCGGTATAAGCCTCGTCCATCGTCCATTCGTGATCGAGGGCGACAATCATGCCCTTATCGTCGAAGACGACATCGGAGCGCGCTTGGATCCACACATGAGGATGGGCCGCTGCCGGTCCGGCAAGCAGCATCAGAATTGCGGCGAGCAGGCAGGCAGAGGCTGGTTTGGCGACAGGTCCCACGGGCCTCCCGGGCTTTGGTGATTTGGCTGCCCGAATAATGGGGGAATGCGGCGGGAAAGTGAAGCGGGCGCGTTATCGGTGGAAGCGGCAAGGGTTACGCAGGCGTGAGGGGAAGTGAGTTGCGCTGGGCATGGGCTTTCGGCTATGGCGGGCCATGAGCATCGGCGGTTCACGCAATGTCACTTGAGGTTTCAATAGGAGGGGCGTTTCTGGCCGGCGTTTTGAGCTTTCTTTCGCCCTGCGTGCTGCCTCTCGTGCCGCCCTATCTCTGCTACATCACCGGCTACTCTCTCGATGATCTGGCCGACCGGAAGGACGAGGCGCGGGTGAACTCCGCCGAGGTCATCGTAGCGGCGCTGCTGTTCGTCGCGGGGTTCTCCGCGGTCTTTATCGCCATGGGCGCCACCGCTTCAGCGATCGGACAGGTGCTGCGCGATCACATGTCGCTGCTCGCCAAGCTCTCCGGGATCGTGATCATTTTCATGGGGCTGCATTTCCTCGGCGTGTTCCGGATCGGGCTGCTGTACCGGCAGGCGCAATTTCAGCCCGAGGTGCGCCAGGCCAGTCTCGTCGGCGCGTTCGTCATCGGCCTTGCCTTCGGCTTCGGCTGGACGCCCTGTATCGGACCGATCCTCGCCCTCATCCTGGCGATTGCGGCAAGCACGGACAGTGTCGGGCAGGGAACCGCATTGCTGGCGATTTATTCCGCCGGGCTCGGGGTGCCCTTCATCGCGGCGGCGCTTTTCCTCGGCCAGTTCCTCAATTTTCTGAGGCGATTTCGCCGGCATGTGCCGAAGGTCGAACGGGTCATGGGCCTCCTGCTCGTCGCCACCGGCATCATGTTCCTCACCGGCTCGATCCAGACGCTGTCCTATTGGTTTTTGGAGCTGTTTCCGGGCTTGGCGACGCTCGGCTGAGCATGATCGGCTCGCCATGGAGTGTCGCGAGCGAAGCACGATGCCATTCGTGCTCGCGGTCCCGGCACTCCTCTTCGGTTGCCAAGCCCTTGCAGATGAGGAGCCGGTGCAAAGCGGCAAGCCACAGGTCGTAGTAATGTAGACCGTCATCGAGGGCCGGGTGGGTGCGGATTTCCTCGCCCAGAGTTTCGGCCCATTCCGTCCAGGAGAAAAAACCGTTCTCGCAGAGCGCAAGCGTCATGGCGAAAGCCTCAGCCTGCCATGGCGCGGCGAAAACGGGCCCCGCCTCATTTTGCGGCAAGCCGGGCAGAATTTCGGCGTCACGGCGTTTCAAGATAAGGCTCCCACAAATCGAGATTGACGAGCGCGTTGTCGGCCTTTCCCCAAAGTTCGGCGGCGGTGAAAGCGACCGTATAGAGCCAGTGCGGATCTTCACCCCTGCCGTGGGCATTGCTGTCGGGATAGACGAACGTGCCATGAATCCGGACGATCTCGCCTGCGCGGCCGCGGACATAACGGGGCAGGCGCGTGTGGCCCGCGACATGAATATTGCGCGCCCGCACGCGCTCGCCGAGGCGAAAGCGCGCAGCGGTGGATGATTGTCTTGCATAGGGCGTGCCGCGCGCGAGAACCGAAGCGACGTCGGCGGGTTTCAGCGGAGTGATCGGCGAGGGAGGGTGCAACGCTTTGCCCGCGTGAAGCTCGGCTGCATCGATGAGGCCCTTGGCAAGGAGCTGGCTGATCAGTCCGGCGAGCCTGACCTGATAATAGCTCCAGGAGAGATATTGGGCGGGGCTGAGCGTTTCCCTCGCATGGCGCGCGGCATCGATGTTCCACTGATCGGTAGCCCCCATGGCCAGCCCCAAGGCGAGAACGCGGCTTTCCCAACGCTCATGAAACACAGGCTCGTCCATTTCGGGCGAAACGGGGCCGAAGCCGGTCATTCCGCCCATGTCATGGACATTGTTCATGGGACCTTATCTGGGGGAAGGGCGAGGCCGGTGCCGATCATGGAATCGCGGGTGACGAGAGCGGCAAGCCGATCCTCGCTGAGATGGTCGGTGTTTTGCGGCCTCAGCGGAATCACCAGATACCGGATCTCGGCTGTGGAATCCCACAGCCGGATCGTGGTCAAATCCGGCAGGGTGACACCGAATTCGGCAAGCACGCCGCGTGGATCGATCACCGCGCGGGACCGATAGGCAGCGGATTTGTACCACACCGGCGGAAGACCCAGGACCGGCCAGGGATAACAGGAGCACAGGGTGCACACGACCATGTTGTGCACGGTTTCGGTGTTCTCGAGCGCCACCATATGTTCACCCTGGCGGCCGGCAAATCCCATCGACGCTATGGCGGCGGTGGCATCGGCAAGCAGCCACGCCCTGAAGGCGTGATCGCGCCAGGCGCGGGCGACGACGCTCGCACCATTGCGCGGGCCGATGTTCTTCTCATAAGTCTCGACCAAGCGATCAAGTGCTGCCGGATCAACGTAACCCTTGTCGATGAGAAGCGATTCCAGCGATTTGACCTTGAGCGCCATGCTGGAGAGGCCGTGCTCGTCATCATGATCGTGATCATCGTGATGATCGCTACCGGCCATCGGCGGCGCCTTTGGTTCAGCGGGCCTTGGCATGGCGGCGCTCCAGGGCGGGAGCATCCAGCTGCGCTGAACGATAGGCGCGCACGGCATCGCCAAAGGCGGTGAACAGCTTCACCGAATCCGGGTTGTCGATCGCCCTGAACTCGGGGTGCCACTGCGTGCCGAAGGCGAAGGACTTGGCGCCTTTCACCGACACCGCCTCGATGATGCCGTCGGGTGCCGTGGCTTCGACGGCGAGCGCAGGTGCGAGCCGGTGGATGCCTTGGCGATGGATGCTGTTGACCATGGTTTCGGGCTTGCCGAGGATGCGCTCGAGCATGCCGCCAGGCGTGATGGCGATCTTGTGAGCGGGGGCATAGCGGATGTTCACATCGTCTGAGGCAACGGCACGGTGATCGAGCCTGCCGTCGCCGCGCTGAAGCTCGGCTTCGAGGGTGCCGCCGAGAACCACATTCAGCTCCTGAAAGCCGCGGCAGATGCAGAACATCGGCATGCCGCGGTCAAGCGCCTTGCGGATGAGGCGAAAAGTCGACATGTCGCGCGAGTGATCATAGGGCTCGTGATCGGCACTGGGTTCATCGCCATAATGGGGCGGGTGCACGTTGGAAGGCGCGCCGGTCAGCACGAGGCCATGAAACTGATCGAGAATACCGTCGATGCTTATGACCTCGGAAGAGGGGATCATCAGCGGCTGACAATGCGCTACTTCGACAAGGGCACGCAGGTATTTGTCGCCGACGGAATGAAACAGAAAGCCCGCTTTCTCGGAAGTGTCGGAGGGCAAGCCGACGATGGGTGTGGCGGTCATGATGATTCGGTCCGGTCAATCGCCCTGAGAGATAGCCTAGAATATACGAGAAATCCATGGCACCTTGCTCGCCCGAGCTATTCATGAACGCAATCGTAAAGGCTGAGCAACTCTTTGATCTGTCAGGGCAAGTGGCGTTCGTCACGGGGGCGTCCTCGGGGCTCGGGGCGCGTTTCGCCGCGGTCCTGGCAGCCCATGGCGCGAAAGTCGTTCTGGCGGCGCGACGCATGGAGCGCCTGGAGAAGCTGAAGGCCGAAATCATCGCGCAGGGCGGGCAGGCCGAAGCGGTGCCGCTCGACCTTTCCGACCCGGAAGCGGTGCCGCACGCCTTCGATCAGGCCGAGGCAGCGTTCGGCCAGGTGAACTGCCTGATCAACAATGCGGGGATCGCCAGGCCGGCGCGCGCGCTCGACATGACGGCGGAGGATTGGCACGAGGTTCTCAACATCAATCTCCACGCCGTGTGGTTTGTCGCCCAGGAGGCGGGCCGGCGGATGGCGAAAGCGAGCGGGGGAACAATCATCAATGTCGCCTCGATACTGGGATTCAGGGTTGCGCCCGCGGAACTGGCCTATAGCGCGGCCAAGGGCGGGGTTATCCAGCTGACACGGTCGCTCGCCGTCGAGCTTGCCCGTCACAACATCCGGGTCAATGCGATCGCTCCTGGATATATCATGAGCGAAATGACCGAGGCATATCTCAAAAGCCCGAAGGGAGAAACGATGATCAAGGCGATACCGCAGCGGCGGCATGGCGAGACTTCCGATCTCGACGGCGCGCTTTTGCTGCTCGCATCGGCCAAGGCCTCGGGGTTCATGACCGGCTCGACGATCGTGATCGACGGCGGCGACATGTGGGCCCATTGATGGACTTCCGCCTCTCCCCGGAGATCGAGGGCGTACGCACGGCGACGCAAGCGTTCATCGCAGCGGAAGTGCTGCCGCTCGAAGCGGACCGAAGCAATTACGACGAATATGAAAACATCAGGCTCGACGTGCTGGCACGGGTGCGCGCCAAGGCGAAGGCTGCGGGACTATGGGCGCCGCAGATGCCGAAGGCGCGCGGCGGGCTCGGATTGCCAATCGTCGGCTGGGCTGCCGTCTATGAGGAAGCGAACCGCTCGATCTTCGGTCCGGTGTGCCTCAATTGCGCCGCACCCGATGATGGCAACATGTCGGTGCTCAACCGGCTGCTGACCGATGATGCGATGAAGGACAAATGGCTGCAGCCGATCATCGACGGCGAGATCCAGTCGGCGTTCGCAATGACCGAGCCGGCTCCGGGGTCAGGCTCGGACCCGGGCGGCATGATGCTGACGCGGGCGGAACGAAAGGGCGACCGCTATGTGGTCAATGGACGAAAATGGTTCATATCAGGAGCCGCTGCGGCAACGCATTTCATCCTGGTGGCGCGCACATCGGATGATCCGCGGCGCGGCTTGACGGGGTTTCTCTTTCATCGCAGCGACCCCGGATGGCGGATCGTGCGGCGCATCAAGACGCTCGGACCGGAAGAGCATGGCGGTGTCTGCGAACTCGCCTTCGAAGGGCTCGAAATACCGGTTCAGCAGCGGCTGCTCGATGAAGGCGACGGCTTGAAGATCACCCAAATGCGGCTCGGCCCGGCGCGCCTCACCCATTGCATGCGATGGCTCGGCCTTGCCAAGAGGTGCCTCGAGGAAGCCGATCGCCATGTCAAAGACCGCAAGGCATTCGGGGCGAGCCTGGCGGAACGTGAATCGGTGCAGCTCATGCTCGCCGATGTCGCGAGAGACATCCACACGGGCCGGCTCCTGACCATGCATGCGGCATGGCTCATCGACCAGGGAGGCCTTGCCCAGAAGGAAGTCTCCATGGCGAAAATCCATGTCGCCGACGTGCTGCACAGGGCAGCCGACACGGCACTGCAGCTCTTCGGCGCGAAGGGCTATTCGAAGGACACGGTGATCGAGTGGATCTATCGCTATGCACGGGCCGCCAGGCTGGTCGATGGCGCATCGGAAGTGCATCGCATGGTGCTGGCGCGGCACCATGGCAGGCTCGGCAATGATTTCTGGCGCTGGGGTTCGGAGCAGAAGGTTTGAGGCGAGGATGGCGCTTGGGCTCAAGCCTCAAGGGGTCCGCTCAAGCCCCTTTGCAACAAAAACTATAGTCTAGGGGTTGATAAGGCAAGTTTTTGTCCGGCCGGGGCCATGTCGTGATAGACCATTGTTATTTTCACCGAAGACCCTCAGACCATTGCACAATCGGCTCCGCAGTGACACTTATTCACCTGGCGCAAAAGCCGGATAGAGGCAGATGACGCGACAGGCGACATTAGAAGACAAATACGATCTCGGCGTGGACCGGATATTGGTTTCGGGCACCCAGGCCCTGGTGCGCGCCGCGCTGATGCAGCATGAGCGGGACCGCCGTGCCGGCCTGAACACGGCCGGTTATGTCACGGGTTATCGGGGCTCGCCGCTCGGCGGGCTCGACCAGCAATTCATGCGCGCGCAGAAATATCTCACGGCCCGGAACGTCCTGTTTCAGCCTGGGCTCAACGAGGATTTGGCGGCGACCGCGATCTGGGGCTCGCAACAGGCCGAGATGCGCGGCGAAGGCAAACACGACGGCGTGTTCGCCATGTGGTACGGCAAGGGGCCGGGCGTCGACCGCAGCGGCGATGTGTTCCGCCACGCCAATGCGGCCGGTTCCTCGAAGCACGGCGGCGTGCTGGTGCTCATGGGCGACGATCACGCCGCGGAATCATCCACGGTTCCGCATCAGAGCGAGTTCGCGCTGCTCGATGCGATGATGCCGATCCTCAATCCGGCGGGCGTTCAGGAAATTCTCGATTATTCCCTCCATGGCTTCGCATTGTCGCGCTATTCGGGAACGTGGGTCGGAATCAAGTGCGTTCATGACAATGTGGAATCGACGGCCATCATCGAGGCGGGGCCCGAGCGCGCGCAAATCGTCCTTCCGACCGACTTCCAAATGCCGAAAGGCGGGCTCAATATCAGGGCCGCGGATGACCGGTTCGAGCAGGAATTGAGGCTCCATACCTACAAGCGCTTTGCCGCTGTTGCCTTTGCACGGGCAAACGGGCTCGACCGCATCGTACTCAAGGGCGGGCCGGCGCCAAAGATCGGCATCGTCACGGCCGGCAAGAGCTATCTGGACGTCAGAGAAGCCTTGGATGAACTGCATATCGACGAGGTGCGGGCGGCGAAGCTGGGCTTGCGGCTGTTGAAGCTCGGCATGGTGTGGCCCGTCGACCCGGCGATCATCGAGACCTTTGCGCAGGGGCTGGACATCATCGTGGTGGTCGAGGAGAAGCGCTCGCTCATCGAGACCCATGTCAAGGAGCAGCTGTATAATACCAAGGCCTCGCCCATTGTGATCGGCAAGCGCGATGAGAACGAGGAACATCTGTTTCCGGCTTTCGGAACACTGGAACCGCATGAGATCGCCATCGCCATCGGCGAACGGCTCATGAGGTTCGCTCCCGACGAAGAGCTGGCCCGCCGGCTCGAAGTCGTCAGACAGCGCCGGGCAGGCATCACCAAGCTCACAGAGACGCTCACCCGCATTCCTTATTTCTGCGCGGGCTGTCCGCACAACAGCTCCACCATCGTACCCGAGGGCGGGCGGGGCTATGCCGGAATCGGCTGCCACTGGATGGTTCAGTCCATCCCGGAAAGGCGGACCGAGGGCTCGACGCATATGGGAGGCGAGGGCGCCAATTGGATCGGCGAAGCGCCGTTCTCCACGCGCGAGCATGTGTTCCAGAACCTCGGGGACGGCACCTATAATCATTCCGGCCTGATGGCCATCCGGGCGGCAATCGCGGCCGGCGTGACGATCACTTACAAAATTCTCTACAATGATGCCGTTGCCATGACCGGCGGTCAGGCCAATGAGGGAAATCTTTCGGTCGATAAGATCGCAAGGCAGATGCGATCGATGGGGGTCGAGCGGATCGCGGTCGTGTCCGACGAGCCGGAAAAATACTCGGGGCGCGAGGAGTTTCCGGCGAAGACGACGATTCATCACCGCGACGACATCATGGCTCTGCAGCGGGAGATGATGAAGGAGCCGGGGGTCTCGGTCCTCATCTACGACCAGACCTGCGCGGCGGAAAAGCGGCGGCGACGCAAGCGCGGCGCATATCCCGATCCGAACCGGCGGGTGTTCATCAATGAACGGGTGTGCGAGGGCTGCGGCGACTGCGGTGTGAAATCGAATTGTGTCGCGGTGCAGCCGGTCGAAACGGAATTCGGGCGCAAGCGGCAGATCGAGCAATCGATCTGCAACAAGGATTATTCATGCCTGAAAGGCTTCTGCCCGAGCTTCGTCACGATCGAAGGCAGTGAGCTGATCCAGGGCAGGCCCAAGGCCGGCACGGCCCTGCCAATTTTTCCAGTGCTGCCAGAACCGGAGGCGCAGGTCGTGGCGCGGCCGTGGTCGATTCTGGTCACCGGGATCGGAGGCACGGGCGTTGTCACCATCGGCCATGTGCTCGGCATGGCGGCACATCTCGAAGGCAAGGGCGCAGCACTGATCGACATGGCCGGGCTGTCGCAGA
>DATFOT010000194.1:0-5149 GCA_035265265.1 Aestuariivirgaceae bacterium
CACCGAGATGGTGATGCCGGGAGACAACGTGACCATGGACGTCGAGCTGATCACGCCCATAGCCATGGAAGAGAAACTGCGCTTTGCCATCCGCGAAGGCGGCCGCACCGTCGGGGCAGGCGTCGTCGCACAAATCGTAGAATAGGGAATGTTCGGCTGGCC
Organism: Aestuariivirgaceae bacterium; assembly: GCA_035265265.1. Classification (GTDB taxonomy): domain Bacteria; phylum Pseudomonadota; class Alphaproteobacteria; order Rhizobiales; family Aestuariivirgaceae; genus DATBLQ01. Next base: position 163 of record DATFOT010000194.1, read on the forward strand.
GGATTCCCGGCCGCCTCATTGACAGGTTCAGAAGATGCAGAGAACCAATATCCGGATCCGGCTCAAGGCGTTCGACCATCGCATTCTCGATACGTCGACGCGCGAGATCGTGAACACGGCAAAGCGAACCGGGGCGCAGGTGCGCGGACCCGTGCCGCTGCCGACGCGCATCGAACGGTTCACGGTGAATCGCTCCCCGCATGTCGATAAGAAAAGCCGCGAGCAGTTCGAGATGCGGACGCACCGCCGCCTTCTGGACATCGTCGATCCCACGCCGCAAACGGTCGATGCCTTGATGAAGCTCGACCTGGCGGCGGGTGTCGATGTTGAGATCAAGCTCTAGATGAGCCCTAAAGGAGTTGAAGCGATGCGTGCAGGTGTCATCGCACAGAAGCTGGGCATGACGAGGGTGTTCACACCGGACGGGCAGCATATTCCCGTTACGGTGCTGAAGCTCGACCAGTGCCAGGTTGTTGCGCACAAGACCGTCGATAAGCACGGCTACACCGCCCTGCAGCTCGGAGCCGGTTCGATAAGAGTGAAGAATCTGCCAAAGGCGGAGCGCGGGCATTTTACCAAGGCAAAGGTCGAACCGAAGCGCAAGCTGGCCGAATTTCGTGTGAGCCCGGATAATCTGATTGCGGTCGGGGCTGAGATCACAGCGGAGCATTTCGTGCCGGGACAGTTCGTCGACGTGACCGGCATTTCAATCGGGAAGGGTTTCGCCGGAGCCATGAAGCGCTGGAACTTCGCCGGCTTGCGAGCCACGCACGGCGTGTCGATCAGCCACCGCAGCCATGGTTCGACCGGCAATCGCCAGGATCCGGGACGGGTTTTCCCGGGCAAAAAAATGGCCGGGCACCTGGGAAACGAAACGGTAACCACGCAGAACATCGAAGTGGTCAAGACCGATGTCGAGCGCGGCCTGATCATGGTGAGGGGTTCGGTCCCCGGCGCAAAGGGCGGCTGGATTCAGATAAAGGACGCGGTGAAGCGTTCGCTTCCTAAGGAAGCGCCGAAGCCGGGCGCGTTCCGAATGCCGGAAGGAAGCCAGGCACAAACGCCAGCGGCGGAAGCGCCGGCAGCGAGCGAATAGAGGTTAGGTGATGAAAGCCGACGTTCAGACACTAGAAGCCGAGAAAACCGGTACGGTCGATCTGGCCGACCATATTTTCGGACTGGAGCCGCGGGCGGATATTCTGCACCGCATGGTCCAGTGGCAATTGGCCAAGCGGCAGGCGGGCACTCACAAGAGCAAGGGCCGGTCGGAAATAAACCGTACAAAGAAGAAGGTTTACAAGCAGAAGGGTACCGGCAACGCCCGGCACGGCTCGCGCCGGCCCGGAATTTTCATCGGCGGCGGAAAGGCGTTCGGGCCGGTGGTTCGCAGCCATTCGATCGACCTGCCGAAGCGGGTCCGGGCGCTGGCGCTCCGGCATGCACTGTCCTCCAAAGCCAAAGCCTCGGAGATCATCGTGATCGACAAGACCGAGCTCAAGGATGCGAAGACCAAAGGTCTCAGGGAGCAGTTCTCCAAGCTTGGGCTCGAGAACGCGCTGGTAATCGACGGCGCCGAAGTGAACCGAAACTTCGCCCTCGCTGCGCGCGGCCTGATCAATATCGATGTGCTCCCTGTTCAGGGCATCAATGTGTACGACATTCTGCGTCGCCGTAAGCTCGTCTTGACGAAGGCGGCGGTCGAAGCGCTGGAAGCGAGATTCAAATGACCAAAGGGTATGACGTCATCAAATCGCCGGCGATCACCGAGAAAGCCACGATGCTTTCGGCCAACAACCAGGTCGTCTTCAATGTCGCGCGCCATGCTACCAAGCCGCAGATCAAGGCAGCAGTTGAAAAGCTTTTCGGTGTCAAGGTCGAGGCCGTCAACACCCTGGTGAGAAAAGGCAAGTTCAAGCGCTTCAAGGGCCGGGCCGCGATGCAAAGCGACGTCAAGAAGGCCGTGGTCACTCTTGCCGAGGGCCAGACCATTGACGTCATGACGGGACTTTAGAAAGGGATTTCAGAGCGAGCCATGGCACTCAAGACCTATAAGCCAATTACGCCGGGCCTGCGCCAGCTGGTCAAAGTCGACCGTTCCGGACTTCACAAGGGAGGACCGGTGAAAGCGCTTGCGCGCGGACTTGCCAAAAGCGGAGGCCGCAATAACCTAGGCCGAACAACCAACTGGCTGATGGGCGGCGGCCACAAGCGAAGCTACCGGATCGTCGATTTCAAGCGCCGCAAGTTCGATATGCCGGCGAAGGTCGAACGGCTCGAATATGATCCGAACCGCACGTCTTATATCGCACTGATCAAATACACCGATGGCGAGCTCGCCTATATCATCGCGCCGCAGAGGCTGGCGGCAGGTGACGAGGTGGTCGCGGGCGAGAGCGTGGACGTGAAACCCGGCAATGCCATGCCGCTGGGCAGCATGCCGGTCGGAACGATCGTCCACAATGTCGAGATGAAGCCCGGCAAGGGTGGGCAGATGGCCCGCGCCGCGGGCACCTATGCCCAGCTGGTCGGCCGCGACCAGGGCTATGCGCTGCTCAAGCTGAAGTCGGGTGAAACCCGGATGGTGCGCTCGGAGTGCATGGCAACGGTCGGCGCGGTATCCAACCCGGACCATATGAACGAAACAATCGGCAAAGCCGGCCGCCACCGCTGGATGGGTATTCGCCCGGGTGTGCGGGGTGTGGCGATGAACCCGATCGATCATCCCCATGGTGGCGGCGAAGGCAAGACATCGGGCGGCCGTCATCCGGTAACGCCCTGGGGGAAGCCCACCAAAGGGAAGAAAACGCGCAATAACAAGTCAACCAACCGGTTCGTGGTGCGCAGCCGCCACACGAAGAAGAAGTAAGGAGCTTACGCCTCGTGACACGTTCTGTTTGGAAAGGCCCGTTCATCGACGGATATCTCTTGAAGAAGGCCGAAGCCGCACGGGCGTCGGGCCGGAACCAGGCGATCAAGACCTGGAGCCGGCGCTCGACGATCCTGCCGCAGTTCGTCGGCCTGACCTTCCAGGTCCATAACGGCAACAAGCACATTCCGGTGCTGGTGTCGGAGGACATGGTCGGGCACAAATTCGGGGAGTTCGCCCCCACCCGGCAGTTCGTCGGGCATTCGGCGGCGGACAAAAAGGCAACGGCAGCTCCGGCCGAGCGCGGCGGGCCACCGCGACGCGGGCCGGCAGGCGCTCCCGGCGCGGCGCCGGGCGCAGCTCCTGGAGCCGCCTCGAAAACCAAGAGCTAGGACAATGAGCAAGCCGAAACGAAAACGCACTCTCAAGCCTGCCGAGGCAATGGCAGTGGCCCGAAATCTCAGGGTGAGCCCGCAGAAGCTCAATCTCGTGGCCCAGGCCATTCGCGGCAAGAAGGTCGACAAGGCCATTGCCGAACTCTCCTTCTCACGCAAGCGGGTGGCGGACGCGGTGAAGAAAACCCTCGAATCGGCGATTGCAAATGCCGAGAACAATCACGATCTGGACATAAACTCGCTGGTCGTGGCCGAGGCTTTCGTCGGAAAAAACTTGCTGATGAAGCGCTGGACGCCGCGGGGGCGCGGCCGGGCAGCGGGTATCCAGAAATTCTTCAGCCAGATCACGATCGTGGTCCGGCAGGTCGAGGAGGCCGCCTGATGGGTCAGAAAGTCAATCCGATCGGGCTCAGGCTCGGTATCAACCGCACCTGGGACTCACGCTGGTATTCGGGCAGGCGCGAATACGGCCGGCTTTTGCACGAAGACATGAAAATTCGCGATTATCTGCGCGAGCAACTCAAGCAGGCCGGCATATCCAAAATCATCATCGAGCGGCCCCATAAAAAATGCCGGGTGACGATCTATTCGGCGCGGCCGGGCGTGGTTATCGGCAAAAAGGGTGCCGATATCGAGAAGCTCCGGAAAAAGATCTCCGAGATGACGAGTTCGGAAGTCCACCTCAACATCGTCGAGGTGAGAAAGCCCGAGATCGACGCGAATCTGGTGGCGGAAAACATCGCGCAGCAGCTCGAGCGCCGCATTGCGTTTCGCCGCGCAATGAAGCGCGCGGTGCAATCGGCCCAGAGGATGGGAGCAGAAGGCATCAGGATCACCTGCGCGGGCCGGCTCGGCGGGGCGGAGATCGCGCGCACGGAATGGTATCGCGAAGGGCGCGTGCCCTTGCATACGCTCAGGGCGGACGTCGATTATGGCACGGCAACGGCAGTGACTGCTTATGGCACGAATGGCGTGAAGGTGTGGATTTTCAAAGGTGAAATCCTCGAGCACGACCCGATGGCCCAGGACAAACGTGCGCAGGGTGAGCAGGATGGGCAGCGCAGCGGCCGGCGCGAAAGCCAGATGGCTTAAGGATTTGAGGATCAGTAAATGCTGCAACCGAAACGCACCAAATATCGCAAAGCCTTCAAGGGCCGCATTCACGGCAAGGCCAAGGGCGGTACCAACCTCGATTTCGGCGCCTTCGGGCTGAAGGCGCAGGAACCAGACCGCATTTCCGCCCGACAGATCGAGGCGGCACGGCGAGCGCTGACCCGCGCGATGAAGCGTGCAGGCAGAGTGTGGATTCGCATTTTCCCGGATGTGCCGGTGTCGAAGAAGCCGACCGAAGTGCGCATGGGATCAGGCAAAGGCGCGCCGGAATTCTGGGCGGCGCGGGTCAAGCCCGGGAGAATCCTGTTCGAGGTGGACGGCGTGAGCCGCCAGGTTGCGGAAGAGGCGCTGGCGCTTGCGGCAGCGAAGCTGCCCATCAAAACACGCTTCGTAGCGCGCCTGGGCGAGTAAACAAAGTTCGAGGATGAGCCGATGAAAATGACCGACATCAGACCGCTGACGGACGATCAGCTCAAGGATGAAATTACCAAGCTGAAAAAGGAGCAGTTCAACCTGCGTTTTCAGAAGGCTTCAGGTCAGCTGGAAAAGACCGCCAGAGTGCGCCAGGTGCGTCGCGACATCGCCCGTTTGCGGACGGCCGAAACCACGCGCC
>DATFOT010000195.1:0-9451 GCA_035265265.1 Aestuariivirgaceae bacterium
CCCTTGAGAACTGTGCGACGACCACCATATCCTCCGCGGATCTTCTGAAATTTATTCGCTCCTGCGGTCATGACCCGAAAATCATCGGCCTGAGTTAGCCAGCTGCCCGTCTCCGCGCCAGATTGCAATTTCGGCGCAAAATCCCTACTTAATGTTGCGACAAAACAACCTCGCTGATCCGGTAGACAAGCAATGGCAATGATCGTTGGCAGTGATTCCGCGGCCCGTACAGTTCCGACCCCGGTAAAGGAGTCGAACACCAAGAACTTCATGGCGGACGTGGTGGAGGCCTCTCGCCAAATGCCGGTGCTGGTTGATTTTTGGGCTCCATGGTGCGGCCCCTGCAAGCAGCTCGGCCCCATGCTCGAGAAGATCGTCGGCGAAACCAAGGGCGCCGTTCGGCTGGTCAAGATCAATGTGGATGAGAACCAGCAGCTTGCTGCTCAGATGCGCATTCAGTCGATTCCCGCCGTCTTCGCCTTCGTCAACGGCCAGCCGGTGGATGGCTTCATGGGTGCCTTGCCGGAAAGCCAGCTGAGGCAATTTGTTTCCCGCCTCACCGCCGGCGCCCGTGGCGATGAACTCGAAACAATGCTCGCCGAAGCTGAACAGGCGCTGGCCGAAGACGATCTGGCCACGGCCGGCCAGATCTTTGGCCAGGTGCTGCAGATCGACCGTGAGAACGTCAAGGCCATCGCCGGGCTGGCCAAGGCTCAGATCAAGAGCGGCGACCTGGATGGCGCCAAAGCAACATTGGCGCTCGTGCCTCCGCAAAAGACCTCCGATCCTGAGATCGCCAGCGTCAGGGCTATGATCGAACTCTCCGCCAAACAGGCCGATCCGGGCGATGTCAGGAAGCTTGCAGCCGCTGTCGAGCAGAACCCTGCGGATCATCAGTCGCGCTACGACTTGGCTGTGGCCCTCAACGGTATCGGGCGGCGCCAGGAGGCACTTGATCACCTGCTCACGATCATCGGCAAGGAGCGCAGCTGGAACGATGAGGCCGCGCGGAAGCAGCTGGTGCAGTTTTTCGATGCTTGGGGACCGAAGGATGAGTTGACCCAGTTGGGTCGGCGCAGACTGTCTTCGATCCTGTTCAGCTGAAAGGCTATCCGCATGCCTGGTATCAAAGTATTCGCCAACCTTCACGACTTGCCGGTTCGCATTCCGATCTTTCCGCTCGCAGGCGCGCTGCTGTTGCCGCGTACCCAGCTGCCGCTAAACATATTCGAACCGCGTTACCTCGCCATGATCAACGATGCCCTTGCCGGCGATCGCATCATTGGAATGATGCAGCCTCTTGCCGAAGATGCTTCTCCTGCCGCCAATTTCGACGTGCCGGCAGTTTACGGGATAGGCTGCGCTGGACGGATATCGTCTTTCATAGAGGTCGATGACAACCGAACATTGATCACCTTGGCGGGGATCGCGCGTTTTTGCGTTGTCCGTGAAATCGCATCGGATACTCCCTATCGGCAGGTAGAAGCCGATTACTCTCCATTTGCCGACGATCTCAAGTCGGGTCACGGAGAGGAGGTTGTGGATCGGCAGCAAGTGCTGACGACATTTCGCGCCTATCTCGACGCCAACGGGTTGAAGACCGACTGGAACGAAGTTCGCGCCGCCTCGAACGAGATCCTGGTGAACTCCTTATCTTCCATCGCGCCATTTGCGGTGGCCGAAAAACAGGCTCTTCTCGAAGCGCCGAGCCTGAGCGCCAGGGCGGAGCTTCTCGTCGCCCTCACCGAAATGAGCCTTAATCGGCCCGATGGCGGCCTCGGTCGCCAGCTTCAGTAACGGCACTCTATGGAACGCCAGATCGATCCCGGACTGCTCGAGATTCTCGTCTGCCCCGCCACCAAGACGCGGCTGGAATATGATGCCGCTCGCCAGGAGCTCGTCTCGCGGGCTGCGCGGCTGGCCTATCCCATTCGTGACGGAATTCCCATCATGCTTACCGACGAGGCCCGACCCCTGCGCGATGATGAATGACGCTTCGCCTTGGCCCGAAGAGCTGCGCCTGCAGCATGGCGGAAGCCGGTTGCAGGTGACCTACGACTCCGGCGAGATAATTGTTCTCTCGGCCGAGTTTCTGCGCACGCACAGCCCGAGCGCGGAAGTGAAAGGCCATGCGCCGGGTGAAGAGAAACTGGTTCTGGGCAAGCAGAATGTGCGTATCGTCAGGATCGAGCCGGTTGGCAATTATGCCGCACGCCTGGTTTTTGATGATGGTCATGCAACGGGTCTCTACAGCTGGGATTATCTGCTGAAGCTTGGCCGGGAACGGGACCGTCTCTGGGCGCACTATCTTTCCCGTGCGGCAGAAGCCGGCTCGTAGCGCTAGAGCGCTTCGCCACGCATAAGCTTGGGCACCTCTCCGCTCAATCCCGCGGCTTCGCGCATCAGTGCCGTCTTCGCCGGTTTGAGCAGCCCTACCGCCCTTAAGCCCAGATCGCGGATTATTTTCACGGAGGGCTGCTCATTGCAGAAAAGGCGGTTCAGGAGATCCGTGGCGAATGCAGCCATGACAGTATCCATCCTCCGCCGCGACTGGTAGTTTTCCAGACATCCCTCACCGCCAATATCAAGCCCGAGTCGCAGATGCGCGACGAGTGTCTCAGCGAGAGCCGCTATGTCGCGCATGCCCAAATTGAAGCCGAGCCCGGCAAGCGGATGGATGACATGAGCAGAGTCTCCCACGAGCGCTATGCGCTGGCCGATGAAGGATTTTGCAACCATCATCGACAATGAATGCGCTTGTCTTGCGCCCGCAACACGGATGTCTCCGAGATGTTGGCCAAGCCTGGAGCGAAGCGCTTCAGTAAAATCTTCATCGCTCCCGGCCATCAGCCGTTGCGCCAGCTTCTCTTCTTCCGTCCACACGATCGACGAGCGGTTGCCGGGGAGCGGCAGCACGGCGAAGGGTCCCGCGGGAAGAAAATTCTCATGTGCCTCTCCGCCATGCGGCAGTTCATGTGCAATCGTCGCGACAATCCCCATCTGCCGGTAATCGATCTCCAGCGCTTCGATCCCCGAGGCTTTTCTCAACGCCGAGTTCTTTCCATCGGCCGCAATGACCAGCCGCGTTCGCAGCAGGCGTCCTCTGCTGGTTTGAACCGCGACGAGGCCGTTCATGACCGACAGTTGGCTTGCCCCCTCAACCAGCTGCACATGCGGGCTGAGTCCGACCTGATCGGCGAGAATCGACTGCAATATGCTGCTCTCGACGAAATGGCACGAAGCTAGGTTGCGAGGTGCTTTTTCCTCCATTCTCAATAGTACGGGATGCGCCGCGACGCCCGGCATCGAATCCGTCACGATAATTTCCCGCAAGGGTTCCGCATGAGGAGCGATCCTGCCCCATAAGCCCATGGCTTCGAACATAAGCTGCGAGGAATAGGTGATCGCCAGCGCCCGCGCATCCGGCAGGGTGGCGACGGGATCGAGAGGATTCGCCAATATGACCTTGAAGGGTGTTCTAACGGCGGGTGCGCCGAGTGCTAGCGCCGCGGTAAGTCCGGTGAGCCCTCCGCCGACGATGACAACATCTGATATTTCTTCCTCGGCACCCATCAACGGGCGTGATATTCCCAAACCCTCTTCAAAACAACCGCGGATTTGCGGGTGGGAATGGCTGAGGTGCGATGCATGGCTGACGCTGTTACGGATCTCTTGCGGTTGCTCGATATTGAGCCTGATGGGCACGACACCTTCATCGGCAGGAGCCCCGAAATCGGCTGGAAGCGTGTCTATGGAGGCCAGGTTGTCGCACAGGCCGTCGTTGCGGCCGAGCGCACGGTCGATGGAACGCGCCCCATCCATTCTCTTCATGGGTATTTTCTGCGTCCCGGCAATCCGGCAGAACCTATCCTTTACACGGTGGACCGGTATCGCGACGGCCGGAGCTTCACTACCCGCGGTGTCCTTGCCCGCCAGAACGGCGAAATTATTTTCACCATGTCCGCCTCATTCCACCGTTTCGAGCAGGGCCTCGACCACCAGCTGCCCATGCCCGATGTGCCGCCGCCTGAGTCTTTGCCCGCCGATGAGGAACTGTTGCGAGACGCTGGCCGGCCCATCTCGCTTTCGATGCAGAATTATCTCACCCGCGACCGGCCGATTGAAATCCGCCCTGTCGATACCGACAACTATATCAGGCCGCCAACGGGAGCCGCGGCACGGCGCGACATATGGATCAAGGCGAAGTCGCCCCTCTCCGACGTCCCCGCGATCCACCATAGTGTCTTTGCCTATGCCTCGGATCTTACGATCATCGAAACGGCCCTCCTTCCCCACGGCCGGAATCTCTTCGATCCTGATGTGATGCTGGCAAGTCTAGATCACGCCATTTGGTATCACCGGCCTTTCCGGGCCGATGAATGGCTGCTTTATTCCCAGGATTCTCCCGCCGCCGGCGGGGGCCGCGGCTTCAATCGTGGCTTGGTTTTCACGAGGTCTGGCGAGCTTGTCGCCTCTGTGACCCAGGAAGCTATGATGCGCCTGAAACCAGGCTGAGCGCCAAGGGAAGCCTTTACCCGGCTTTAACTATCCTGCCTCAGAATCATTAACTCTTTGTATTGCTGCAGTATTGCCTTCTCGACGTATCAGGCGGCCGAACCCGGCTGAGTGCGTCGGATACGCATGTGGAGAGCCAGCCAAATGTCCTTTTCCGGACCTGTCGATACCGATGACAACGCTGTGCCGGCGGCACTACGGGCATTTTTTCGAAATCGCGTGCTGGAAGGAACCGGGCTTGCCGTTCTGGCAGTCAACATATCGTTGAGCCTTGCCTTGGCAACTTGGTCGCCGGCCGACCCAAGCTTGACTGGCTCTGGCGGATCAGCCGCGTTGAATTGGTTTGGTCCATGGGGCGCGACCCTTTCCGATGCCCTGATGCGCCTGCTTGGACTGGGCACGCTGGGCCTTCTCGCTGTCCCAACGGTTTGGGCCATGGAACTGATCGCCCATAAGCTGCCCCAGAAGCCACTTCGCCGCATGCTGGCTTGGGCCATTTGGCTTCTCGTCCTCACCGGTTTTCTCTCTCTGTTGCCGCAGCCTGCCGGCCTGCCTTTCGCGGAAGGCCTCGGCGGAACCATGGGGTCATTCGTCTCCGCGAGTCTTCTGTGGGTTTTGTCCTTCGGCTTGAAAGGAACCTTCGCGGCTATAGTAAGCGCCGTTCTTCTGGGTTTTGTTTCACTTTCGGCATTTTTCTGGGCCATCAATCATCCACGGATCAATGCCCTGCTTTTGGCGGCGATTTTCGGCGAACGCACCCATGATGTGATCGATGCCTCTGTTGGCGCACTCGGTCATTTTTTCTATTCGCTTGTCTCTGCCTTTGGCCGTGCGCGCAGTAGGCTTCAGACTGATGCCGGTGGTCATCGCGACTCGATTTCGTCCCCGGGCATGTTCCGGCGCCTCTGGACGTGGCTGTTCAGCCCGGCGGCCACCGCGGGAGAGGCACGCCATGAACCGCAACTGCCGAAGCCCCGCTTAGCCAAGCCGGCACGGCAGAAGAAGCCGGAGCTTCGGGAAGATGCAGACGTTGCTGAGGAGGACGATGGCGCATCGATCGATGATGAGGCGGAAGGCAGCGACGAGCAGGGTGAGGGCCCGCGCATTTCCCGCAGCACCAAACAGGTTAGACAAAGCAAGGGCGCCGGCAAGGGCGGCAGGCCCGTCGTCTACGAGAACTTCAATATGCCGACCCTGTCGCTCCTCGCCGAGCCGAAGCATGTCGGACGCAGCGAGCAGGAATCCGATGAACTCCTTGAACAGAATGCCAGAATGCTCGAAAGCGTGCTCGACGATTTCGGCGTCCGCGGTGAGATCATCAACGTGCGGCCGGGACCTGTAGTGACGCTCTACGAGCTTGAGCCCGCACCCGGCATAAAGTCCTCCCGGGTGATCGGTTTGGCCGATGACATTGCGCGCTCGATGAGCGCGGTTGCCGCGCGTGTCGCGGTCGTGCCCGGGCGCAATGCCATCGGGATAGAACTGCCCAACGCGCGCCGTGAAATGGTATTTCTGCGGGAATTGCTGGGCTCTGAACCATTCGAGAAAACCGCCCAGAGCCTCTGTCTTGCCCTGGGCAAGAATATCGGCGGCGAACCCGTCTTTGCTGATTTGTCGCGAATGCCGCATCTGCTGATTGCCGGCACCACGGGCTCCGGCAAGTCGGTGGGCATCAACACCATGATCCTGTCGCTGCTCTATCGGATGCCTCCGGAGAAGTGCAAACTCATCATGATCGATCCCAAGATGCTCGAGCTCTCGGTTTATGAGGGAATCCCGCATCTGCTCGCTCCCGTAGTAACCGATCCGAAAAAGGCCGTCGTGGCGCTGAAATGGGCAGTGCGCGAGATGGAGGATCGATACCGCAAAATGTCCAAGCTCGGGGTGCGCAATATCGATGGCTACAACGCGCGTGTTCAGCAAAACCTCGGCAAGGGCTTGGCGATTACGCGCAAGGTGCAAACCGGCTATGACCCGGCGACCGGCCAGCCCATTTTCGAGGAGGAGGAGATCGACCTCCAGCCGATGCCCTTCATCGTGGTTATCATCGATGAAATGGCCGATCTGATGATGGTCGCGGGGAAGGACATTGAAGGAGCCGTGCAGCGGCTTGCCCAGATGGCTCGCGCAGCGGGAATTCACGTAGTCATGGCGACCCAGCGGCCTTCCGTCGACGTGATTACCGGCACGATCAAGGCCAACTTCCCGACTCGTGTCAGCTTTCAGGTCACATCAAAAATCGACAGCCGCACCATTTTGGGCGAACAGGGCGCCGAACAGCTACTTGGTCAGGGCGATATGCTCTATATGGCTGGCGGTGGCCGGATTATTCGCCTCCACGGGCCCTTTGTTTCCGATGAGGAGGTCGAGAAGATCGTCCGCTTCCTGAAATCTCAGGGCGCCCCGGAATATGTCGATGCCGTGACCGAAGAGCCTGAAGGCGAGGAATATGGCTCATCAAGCCTGGGCTCCCCTGAGGGCGGCAGCGGCGATGAGCTATACGATCAGGCGGTGGCCGTCGTCCTTCGCGACAAAAAAGTGTCCACAAGTTATGTCCAGCGCCGGCTGCAGATCGGCTATAACAAGGCCGCAAGCCTGATCGAGCGCATGGAGAAGGAGGGTGTGATCACTCCGGCGAATGCGACCGGCAAGCGCGAGATTCTGGTGGGCAATGATGCCGTTTGAATGCCGCAAATCTGCCGCCTTGATTAGACAGTAACGGCAAGGGCTTGCAGTTCCGCATAAGGGGTGAGGAAATAGGGGTGAGGAAATCGTTATGAACCTGGCAATCACCTGTCTCGCATGGGGTGCGAGAATGGCTCTCTTGGCCCTCTGTTTTGGCCTCCTTGTCTCCGGCGGGCCCGCTCTTGCCATCTCTCTCAGTCCCGAAGAGACATCCAAAGTCGAGGAGGTTTCCACTTATTTCAACAGCTTCAAGACCTTGAAGGGGGAATTTACCCAGGTCAGCCCGCAGGGCAGGGTCTCGGCTGGGGTATTTTTTCTGAGCAAGCCTGGGCGTCTGCGGTTCGAATATGCACCGCCTAATCCTTTTCTCGTCGTATCAGACGGGTCCTGGGTGGTGATAGAGAACCGCAAGCAGAAAACCACCGATCAATATCCCTTGGCAGCAACCCCGCTGAAGCTACTGCTTGCTGAACAAATCAACCTTTTGGAGCAGGCAGAAGTCAAAAGTGTCGAGACCGCCGAAGGCGTCTCTACCATCGCGGTCGAAGACCGCAACAAGCTCATTCCGGGCCGCTTGGTGCTCGTTTTCGACAACAATCGTAAAGAGCTCTCTCAATGGATCGTGGAGGATGCCAGGGGCAAACGCACCACAATCTCCCTTGCCAATTTGGAGACGGGCGTTGACCCCGATCCGAGCTTGTTCGTGGTCAAGATTGCCAAGCGGAAGAGCACCCGCTGATTGCCTGAGCAGCATTATCACGAAATTGTGGCCACGATTCTGTTGAAACCAAATGCCGGTCTTCCTAATTATCTAGCAGTACAGGCTGTCACCCTGGCGGCTGACTGCCCCCGCTCATAAAGCCGCCGACAGCTGGTACGCGTCGGCTTCCCCTCCCGACGCACAAGCGCTGAACGCGCCGGGCGCCCAGCCCCCGACTGGGCGCCCGATTTTTTTGCCTGGATTTGGCCAGCAAATTCAAGCTAGTGCTGGAGATCTCGATTGGGCACTGGCCATGTCTTTAAGAATAGCGACTTGGAACATCAATTCGGTTCGGCTTCGCGCCGAACTGGCGGTGAGACTGCTGAAAGAGCAGCACATCGACATCCTCTGCCTACAGGAAACGAAGTGTCCGCCGGGCCAATTTCCCTCTTCTGTTTTTAGCGAAGCAGGGTTTATCCACATCGCCGATCATGGGCAGGTCGGGTATCACGGAGTGGCGATTGTCTCCCGGATACCTTTCCACGAGATATCGCAGCGTCAATTCTGCGGTAAGAACGACGCGCGTCATATAGCCGTTCGGTTGACCGGCGAGGTGCCGGTCCTCATCCACAACCTTTACGTTCCGGCAGGCGGTGACCTGCCAAATCCTGAGGTCAACTGGAAATTCGCGCACAAGCTGCAATTCCTCGATGAGCTTACCCAATGGTTCGGGGAAGCCGGCAACCACCGGGCAGGGCCGGCGATGGTTCTTGGTGATCTGAACGTGGCACCTCACGAGAATGATGTGTGGTCCCACAAGGCGCTTCTCTCCGTCGTGAGTCACACCCCCGTGGAAACAGACAAGCTCAAGGCGTTCCTTTCCCGAAGCGGTCTGGTCGACGCCATGCGTGCGCGCATACCCCTGGAAGAAAAGCTCTACACCTGGTGGAGCTACCGTGCCCGCGACTGGCGCGCCTCGAACCGCGGGCGGCGACTGGATCATATCTGGCTTGATCCGGAGCTCAATCGTGCGTGCAGCACTTTGGATGTGATGAGCGAAGTTCGAGGCTGGCTGCGGCCATCCGACCATGTTCCGGTGGTCGCGACGATTGGCTGAGACTAGGCTTGGAACAACGGTTTGACCATCGCTATGGCTTGGACTGAAAGTCCCAGCCGCGAAGCGAGTTTCCGCAAAATACCCGCGCCGAATTCGGGAAACTCCCCTGCGACTCGCAGAAACAGCTCGCGATCGATCTTCTGCGCTGCGAAAGCGCTGGCCGTCTTGACCGTAACACCATAAGCGACATTTGCGATCATCGACAATTCGCCGAGCAGCGCCCCGCTCTCCGCTGTCGCCACTACGTCGCCTGATGCCTCGGCCGTATCGTAGACCTCTGCCCTGCCCTCAAGCACGAGATACGCGGCTGCACCTGTGGTGCCCTTCTGGAAGAGAATACTGCCCTTCTCAAGGTTTACGCGTTTCGACGCGAAAGACAAAAGCTGCAAATGACCGGCCTCGCTGTCCGCAAACAGTGGAATCTGTTGTAAGAC
>DATFOT010000196.1:0-2662 GCA_035265265.1 Aestuariivirgaceae bacterium
GCAAGCCCGCCCGCATGGGCGAAGAGCAGGAACGCGGGAACTGGTATTAGGCGCTCGCTAATGAGATGCGCGGGTCAAGCCCGCGCATGACGATAACAAAACACGTCATGGCCGGACTTGATCCGGCCATCTCTCTTTTAGCCGCCACCGGCCGGTGACAAGACAGGCGTCGCGCCTATGCCGCCGCGTTCGGCGAGCTGCGCCCGCTCCTTGGCGCGTGCTGCCCGATATTCCTCCCGCCGCTTGAGAAGCTCATAGGTGATCGCTCCGGCCAAGGAGACGGCAATGATGATGACGGCAAGTGCGGAAAGTGCCGGCGTCGTTCCCTGGCGAACCCGGCCGGCGAGAACCGTCACCAGCGTCTTGTCGGCGAGAATGGCGAAGGTCGTGGTGTTGTAATTCTCGAAGGACGACAGAAAAGCGATCACGGCCGCGGAGAAAAGCGCAGGTTTGAGAAATGGAATGAGAATGTGCCAGAACACTTGCGGATAGCTGGCGCCAAGATCGAGAGCCGCTTCTTCCTGAGCGCGGTCGAACCGCTGCAGTCTCGCCATGATGATCAGCATGCAATAGGCACAGATGAAGCTCGACTGGCCGATGATGGCCAGGACGATCCCCTTATAGAGATAAGGCTTGAGCCACACCGCCTCGCTGAAATCCTTCCAGAAGATCACCGTGGAGATACCGATGATGACGCCGGGCGTCAGCACCGGCGACACGGTAACGAGATAGTAGAGCGAGCGGGCGCGCCAATAGATCTGCTGCATGACGATGGATGCGGCAACCCCGATCGGGACGGAGAGCGCGACGACGCCGAATCCGATGATGACGGAATTTAGCAGGCCGTCCATCATGTCGCGGTCTCTGACAAGAGCGCCGAACCATTTCCAGGTGAATTGCTCGAAAGGAAAGGCGGTCGGATAATTCGGCGTATTGAAGGCAGTGACGCCCATGAAGAACAAGGGTCCGAACAGATAGAGGAAGAAGATCAGCAGGTAGAAGCCGATCATGAACCGAATGACCAGTTTCGAACTCATCTGATTGTCTCTCCCAGACTTACCCGGAACAGGCGCAGCATCAGCATCACGAAGAGGATGCAGGCGGCGAGCAGGATAAGGGCATAGGCCGAGCCGCGGGCCCAGTTGAAGGACTGGAAGAAGAAATCATAGACGATAGAGGTGAACCAAAGCGTTTGCGGTCCGCCGAGGAATTGCGGAGCGGCCAGCGCGCCGGCCGACAGCATGAACACCATGGTGCAGCCCGACGCGATGCCGGGCTTGGCATGGGGGATCACGATGTCGCGGTGAATTCTCCACCATGGGGCGCCAAGATCGCGCGCGGCTTCGATCTGGTTGGAGTCGAGACTTTCGATGGCATTGTAAAGGGGAAACACCATCAGCAGCAGATAGGCATAGGACAGGCCGACATACAGGCCAATGTTGGCGCCCAGGAAGTCAAACGATTCGCTGATCAGGCCCATGGAAAGAAGCGCCGTATTGATGAGGCCGCTCGAGGCCAGCAGCACGCGCAAGGCAAAGGCGCGGAGGATTTCATTTACCCAGTAGGGAACGATCAGCGCGAGCAGCAGCAGCCGCACCTTCTGCGGGGTGGCCGATTGCGCCATGTAATAGGCGATCGGATAGCAGAGAATGAAATTCGCCACAGTGACGGCGAGGCTGACGAGGATGGTGATGAGAAACGCACGCAAATGAGTGAAATTTCCCAAACCGTCGCTGCCATAGAGGAAGAAGCGATAATGTTCGAGGGTCAGCGTGTCCTTCGGACCGCCGCGGTCTTTCGGCCACAGGGTCGGATGAAACGACTCCTGGAACATATAGAGATAGGGCAGCGTGACCATGAACAAAGTCCAGAAGCCCACCGCCAGGACAAAAAACAGCGACAGGCCTGGACCATTGCGCTGAATAAAACCGGTTTGGGATATGTCGGCGGTCGCGCGCCGCTCGACCATGGCCATAAAAACATAGGCCAGCACGACAACCGCCGGGATGATGAAAACAAGGAGCCGGTTAGTCACGAGCCAGTTTTCCTTCCGGAAGGGCGAGCGCGCTGGCGGGATCATACGAGATCTGCGCAGTGGTGCCCTGGGCCGGAATAGGGGCGCCGTCGCGACGGCCCACTGTCAGGGTGATGTCCTTGGGGCCGAGACCTTTCAGGAACACATGGCTGGCGTTGCCCTCGAAAGCAACATTGAGGACGGTCGATTCGAATGTCGCGTCAGCCGTTCCATTGCCCAGCCGCAGAAGCTCGGGGCGGATGAACAGGATCGCACGGTCGCCCTTCGACAGATTTTTCAGATTGCGTCCGCGCAGAGGGCCAAAACCGGTGTCCACCACGACTTCGCTATGGGTGGCGCGGGCAACCCGGCCGATAAAGGGATTGTTCTCGCCGACAAAGCTCGCCACAAAGGCTGTCTCGGGGCGATCGTAGATGGATTTGCCATCCGCAATCTGCTCGATAACGCCGTCATTCATCACGGCAATACGGTCGGACATCGTCAAGGCCTCACCCTGATCATGAGTGATGTAGATGAAGGTGATGCCGACGCGTTTCTGTATGCTGCGCAATTCGTTGCGCATGTGCTGCCTGAGCTTGAGATCGAGCGCGGAGAGGGGCTCATCCAGCAGGAGCACCTGCGGCTCGA
>DATFOT010000197.1:0-2510 GCA_035265265.1 Aestuariivirgaceae bacterium
ATATGGTCCCGGCAATTGGCTGAATGTTGAGGCCGTGAAACTCTCCGACGTTGAGATTTTTCCCGTCTGCTCGCCGAAGCTCATCGCCGGCCGCGAAGACCTGAAGCCCGAAGACCTTGCCGATTATTATCTTCTCCATGAGCAGCGCAAGGAATGGTGGGACAACTGGCTCGCCGCGGCCAGGGTGGCTCCGGCACAGGGTTGGCGCGGATCGACCTTTCAGAATCACCTTGCCATCGAGGCAGCCGAGGCGGGCCAGGGCTTCGCTCTGGGCGATCAGATTCTGTGCACGGATTCGATCATCGACGGCTGGCTCCTGCGTCCCTTCAACATCGATATCCGCGAGCCCTACAGCTATTACATCGTCCGCGCCAAAGGCACGAAGGAATCAGCTCCCGCCAGAGCGTTCCGCGAATGGCTGACGGGGGAAATGGCCGAAACCAACCGCAGATTTGCACAGATCAAATCGGCCAAGCCTGTGCGCTCCGCCGTAGCACAGCTCTAGCCTACCACCATTTGTCGGGCTTGGCGCTGAAGCCGGCACAGTCCTCGAGCACATGCGCCGCGCGGAACAAGGTCGGCTCGTCGAAAGGCTTGGCGATGAGCTGCAGCGCGAGCGGCAGGCCGCCGCTGTCCAGCCCTGCCGGTACGGCGATGCCGGGCAGCCCCGCCATATTCACGGTCACCGTGAAAATGTCGTTGAGATACATCTGCACCGGGTCGGTGATCTCTCCCGGAGCGAAGGCGGCACTCGGTGTCGCAGGCGTCAGGATCACGTCGACCTTCCCCCACGCCTCGTCGAAATCTCGTTTGATCAGCGTACGGACTTTCTGCGCCTTGACGTAATAGGCGTCGTAGTAACCCGCCGACAGCACATAGGTACCGATCATGATCCGCCGCTTGACCTCCGTGCCGAAGCCGGCGGCGCGGGTATTCTCATACATCGAAATGACGTCGTCGCCCTCGACCCTCAAGCCATAGCGCACGCCGTCGTAGCGCGCGAGGTTCGACGAGGCTTCCGCCGGTGCGACTATGTAATAGGCCGGCAGAGCGTATTTCGTATGAGGAAGCGACACATCGACGATCTCCGCGCCGCGGGCCTTGAGCCAATCGGCCCCCTTCTGCCATAGCGCATCGATGTCGGCAGGCATGCCTTCCATTCGGTATTCCCTGGGGATTCCGATGCGCAGCCCCCGGATGTCGCCGGTCAGAGCCGCTTCGTAATCGGGCACCGGCAGATCGACCGAGGTGGTGTCGAGCGGATCATGGCTCGCCATCGAGCGCAGCATGATGGCGGCATCGCGCACGTCGCGCGCCAGCGGCCCGGCCTGGTCGAGGGATGAAGCAAAAGCCACTATGCCCCAGCGCGAGCAGCGGCCGTAAGTGGGCTTGATCCCCACCGTTCCGGTGAAGGCGGCGGGCTGGCGGATCGAGCCGCCGGTATCGGTGGCCGTCGCGCCGGCGCAGAGCTGGGCTGCGACCGCTGTCGCCGAGCCTCCGGAGGAACCCCCCGGCACCAGGGCTGCATTGGAGCCCTTGCGCCGCCATGGATTGATCACTTTGCCGTAATAGCTGGTCTCGTTCGATGAGCCCATTGCGAACTCATCCATGTTCAGCTTGCCCAGCATCACCGCGCCGTCTTTGAAGAGGTTCGCCGTAACGGTTGAATCATAGGTGGGTTTGAACTTGTCGAGCACGTGGCTGCACGCCTGGGTATGGACGCCCCTGGTCGCGAAAAGATCCTTGATGCCCAGCGGGATCCCCTCGAGCCGGCGTGCGCTGCCCGCGGCCAGCCGGCGGTCGGACTCCTTCGCCATAGCCCGCGCCTGTTCCGGCGTTTCCGCCACATAGGCATTGAGAATGCGCGCCCGTTCCATGGCCGCAAGATATGCATCGGTCAGCTCGAGCGCGCTGATCTCACCCTTGCCCAGGGATTTTCGCGCCGCGGCAATCGTCAGTGATGTCGGATCGCTCATATGCCGGCCTACTCGACGACCTTCGGCACGACGTAAAAACTGTCGTCCTTTGTGGGCGCATCGGCCATCACGGCATCGGGATCCTGCCCGGCCGTGACCACGTCCTCGCGCATCTTCATTTGCATCCTCACCATTGAGGTGAGCGGTTCGGCATTGCTGGTATCGACCTCGTCGAGCATTTCGATCCATTTCAGGATGGCGTTCAGTTCGCCCTCGAGGCGCGGGACATCCTCCTCGCTGACCTTGATGCGGGCAAGCCTGGCGATTCGGCGCACCATTTTGCTGTCAACCGGCATTTCGTCGGGCCTTTCGGAAAGCGCGGCGCTTGATATCACCCGTCGATTGAAGCCGCAACCTGCCTCTCACCGGCGCACTTTCAGTGGGGTGATCTGCCGGCCCTCGGCATTGAAATTCGCCGGATCGAGCCATTTCTCAAAGCCATCCCTGACCGGCTTCCATTCCGTGTTGATGATGGAATACCAGGCGGTGTCGCGGTTGCGTCCCTTTACGATGTAATGCTGCCGGAAAATGCCC
>DATFOT010000198.1:0-3369 GCA_035265265.1 Aestuariivirgaceae bacterium
AGCGGATATCGCTGACGGCCGCCGCCAGCATCAGTGAGATAAAAGCTACGAGCGCTGCAATTGCCATGTTCCGCCCCTCATGATTCGGAAGACCCGAAGCACAGGGTCACATGAGGCCGGTAAACGCATGATTACCGCAGCATCTTGCGGCAAACGAAAGCCGCCAGACACGCTGGCGGCTTCGGAGCCTCCCTGAAACTGTTGCAGGAACCGATGGCTCGATCGTTCCTGTCTCTTAAGATTATTAGAGGTGTGTTTCGACGCTTTCGAAAAGAGTGACGAGGGCGTCGCCGACGTTGCCGACAACCACGACAATGGCAATGCCGATGCCGGCGGCGATCAGGCCATATTCAATGGCGGTGACGCCGGACTCGTCCTTGAAAAAACGATAGAGCTTCGTCATGACTTCACTACTCCTTACTAGCACTAGATCTGCAGGTTGCGGTCTTCGCGCAATCAGATCGCGGCCACGATAGGTTTCGTGAGTTTAACGACGCGTAAATTCGCTCCGGTACTTGTCGCGGATTCGCGGCAAAAACCAGAGTCGATGGAATTCTGCTTAATGTTTGGTGAAGCCGCCGGCCTCAGCCGGCGGCCCCAGAGCCTCCCTTATGTTCTACGGGAGCGGCGGCTCAGCCGCTTTCCCGAAGCTTTTTGGCTACAAATGAGACTTCACGCTTTCGAACATGGTGACAAGCGAGTCGCCCACCTGTTCGACGATCACCACAATGGCGACACCGATGCCGGCGGCGATGAGACCATATTCAATGGCCGTCACGCCGGATTCATCGTGCAGAAAAGAGAAGAGCTTGGTCATGACTTCGATACTCCTGGTACTAAACTGGTGCTTAACTCAAGTAGTCTGGTGCTAGTGCACGCGGAGGCTTCTCTCAGCGGGCAATCGCGACATTAGGTTGTGCGAGTTAAAAGGAAGTAAATTCCAGGTTGGTGATGGTATCCTCTCCACCACCTTTGATAGAATAGCGAACAGAGCGTTAATCGAGCCGCCTCGCCGTATCCGTGCAGCGTAACCGCTTATTCACCATTTTGGGGTGGAATGGCCTAGAGGCAGCGGCATCGCTGTTGCCCAATATGGCATATAGAAGAGGTTTCCATGCGTCGCGCCCTCGTCCGTTCGAGCCTGCTCAGCCTTGCCGCAGCCTGCTGCCTTAACCTCGCGCCGATCGGCATTGCGATGGCGGCAGACAGCAGCATGACGGTTTATGCCGACCAGGCGAAAGTGCTGAAGGTGAACGGCACGGCGGCCTCGGTCATCGTCGGCAATCCGATGATCGCCGATGTGGTGCTGCAGGGCGGGGTGGTGGCCGTACAGGGCCGGCATTTCGGCAATACCAACGTTCTCATTCTCGACAGCCGCGGCAATGAGATCGCATCGATCCAGGTCAATGTGCTCAGAGCAGAAAGCAACAGCGTCGAGATCTATAAAGGTGCTGCGGAAGGTAAGATCGTCGGCAAGCATTCCTTTATCTGTGCGCCGGACTGCGAAAGCGTCATGATGCCGGGTGACGACATCGACTACAACGCGCTCATCACGGCGCAGATCGGCGCAAAGTCCAAGGAAGCGCTCACCAGCGCCCAGGCCGCCGGCGAATAGGTCAACCAGAGCAGATTTCTCCGATGCGCACGGCAATTTAGCTACAATTTTAGCGATTGGCTTAAGCGCAATTAAGCAACGTCCTGCTACCGTCGCCATAAGCGCGTGTATTTTCGCACAGCCTGCAATTGAACTCGCTCGTCGGGCGTTGGCAATTGCTTCACGACGGCACCAGGAGTGATCTGCAGATGAGTCAGCGTCCAGCACGGCGGAGCTATGGACTGCTCGCGCAATTCGCCAGGAAGGATCAGGGGGTAACCGCGATCGAGTTCGGTTTCGTCGGCGCGCCGTTCCTTTATCTGCTCCTGGTGATATTCGAAATGGGGATGATGCTGTTCACTGAATATACGATGGAGAACGGAACCGCGGAAGCAGCGCGGCTGATCCGAACCGGCCAGGTGCAAACCGAGGGCACTTCGGCAGCAGACTTCAAGCAGGCCGTGTGCGAGCAGGTCGTGTTCCTAGACTGCGAGTCGAAGCTTTATGTCGACGTGCGAAAGTATACGGACTTTGCCAGCGTGTCGGCGCCAAGCTCGATTTCCAGCGACGGGGACGGCAACAAGGAAATCTCGGACGACATCTCGGTCGGCGCCCAATTCGATCCCGGCGGCCCGGGCGACGTAGTCGTGGTGCGCGTTTATTACGACTGGCAGCTGTTCATGCCGCATATTCCCGGCATGGCCGGCTTCTCCAATCTCGAAAACAACAGGCGACTGCTGTCGGCAACCTTCGCCTTCATGAACGAACCCTATTCGGAATGAACCAGAATGGCATTCGCGAGGCATAAGATGACATATTCTCCGCTCACGAGCGCCGCCCTCATGGTGCAGAAGCTCATCCGCGACGCCAGAGGCGTCGCCGCCATTGAAATGGCATTCATATTCCCCGTGATGGTGATCCTCTATCTGGGGCTGATCGACATAACCAATTTTCTGCAGGTGAACAGGCGGGTGACGCTGACGGCCAGCACGCTTGCCGACCTCGTCACACAGGCGGATTCGACGATCACAACGGCGGATATCGACGGCATCTTCGAATCCGCGCGGGCGATCTTCGAGCCGCTCTCGGTGGAGGGCATCTCGCTCAGCCTATGGGACTTCCGGATGCAAGATGGATCGCCGACGAAAATATGGGAATATACCAATGGCGCCAGCTGCGGGTCCGAGCCGACGGGCGGGGATGAAATGGAAAGCCTGATGGAAGACGGCAACGACATCGTCATTGCAAGAGTGTGCTATAGCCAAGATGCGATCATCGGCACGATGTTCGGCTCCGGCACAATAGAGCTCGACGACGAGCTGATGCTGAGGCCGCGACAGTCGACGACGCTGGAATGCACCGACTGTTCGTAAGACAATTCTCCTTCACGCGAGAATGAGGTAAGGTCCGCTCTTTAGGAGGCGGGGCCTTACAGGTTTGAACTCCACAGTCTTCGTTGCCGTGCTTCTTGCCGCAGCAATGCATGCCGGCTGGAACGCCATGCTGAAACTCGAGCTGGACCGGCTGCGGTCGATGCTGCTCCTGACTATCGCCATGGGCAGCTTCGGCGCGGTCATGCTCGCCTTTGCCGGGCTTCCTGCCAAAGCCGCCCTGCCCTATGTGGCGGCATCGGCGATCATCCATTCGGGTTACAAGCTGTTCCTGGTGCGTGCTTATGCGGTGGGCGACCTGTCGCAGGTCTATCCGCTGGCGCGGGGCACGGCACCGCTGCTGACAACGATTGCGGCCTATTACATCGCCGGCGAGACGCTCAG
>DATFOT010000199.1:0-2577 GCA_035265265.1 Aestuariivirgaceae bacterium
GCATCCGCTCGGGTGATTTCGTTGCGCGGGCGCGCACTTGCGCGATCGCCGTGCTGGCGCTCGGCGCGATGGTGATCGTTGCGCAGGCGCAGGGTTATCCGTCGAAGTTCAGCTTCGGCGAACCGGCGACCGAGCAGGATATTGCCAAAGTCGCTATCGCTATTCCGGCCGACGGCAAGGGCCTGCCGCCCGGCAGCGGAGACTATGCGAAAGGCAAGCAAGTCTACGAGACCGCATGCGCAGCTTGCCACGGCGCCGACCTCAAAGGCGTCGCCGGCCTGCCCGATATGCCCGCGGGCGCGGCACTACGGCTGATCGGCGGACGCGGCACGCTCACGTCGCGAAGACCAATCACCACGGTCGAAAGCTACTGGCCCTATGCGACGACACTGTTCGACTATGTGCGTCGAGCGATGCCGTTCACGGCGCCGGGCGCGCTCACCGCCGACGAGGTCTACGCCGTGTCGGCCTACATTCTGGCCGAAGCCAACATCATCGATAGATCCACGGTGCTGGACGCTCAGAGCCTGCCGAAGGTGCAGATGCCCAACCGCGAGGGCTTCATTTCCGATCCGCGGCCGGAGATTTACAAGTAAGGACGCGACCGCCGCGCGGCGAAAAATCCGCGCAGCAGTCGCCTGCTAGTACCCGAAGTCACAAATGGCTGATACGGAATCCAGCCCACACAAACCCTCATGGTGAGGAGCGCCGCGCAGCCGCGCGTCTCGAACCATGGCCCGGTACACCGAAACTGCGGCGCTGCGGCGCAATGCGATGATGCCTTACTGCACGGCCATCCTTCGACAAGCGGGCTTCGCCCGCTCATCAGGATGAGGACATACGAATCAGGCTCAAGCGAAACCGAGTACTAGGGTGCCCGGAGCAGTGGAAAGGCACTTCGTCGGGCCCGCCGCAAGCGCCTGGTCGTCCCGCAGGCAGGCGAGGAAAGCATTGGTCAGGCCTTAGCCGGTTTCCGATGAACAAGGACCTCTTGGGAGAATCGCTGCATGCGATCGATGGTCTCGTTGACTGTAGCGGTTTGAAAGAGCAGCGAGAGGTTGCGGACTCCAGCGCGTTCGAGAGCGTCGAGGTCGCTTGCGAGTTGGTCCGAGCTTCCCGTCAGCATCTTTCTGCTTCCGTCGGTGCCGGCCTCGGCGACCCAGCTGACCGGCCATAAGATTGCCAGCCCCACGTCGACTGTGGCGGGCTCGCGTTTCATCTCCTCACAGAGGCGATGGAGAATCTCGATATCGGTGCGAAGCCGCCCGGGGGTGTCCAGGCGACGCTGAGGATTGTTGGACGCCGGATACCATCCATCGCCGAACTGCACGGTTCTCTTCAGCGCGATTCGACTTTCGCCTCCTATCCAGATGGGAGGCCGAGATCTCTGCAGCGGCTTGGGCTCGAAGGCGATCCCGCTGAAGTGAACGAAATTCCCCCGCATGGATGGTTCTTCGGCTGTCCAAAGTTCATTGAAGGCCGCCAGAAACTCGTCCGATGCCGCGCCCCGGTCCTTGAAAGCAGGTGCGGACAAGGCTTCGAACTCTTCAAGCATCCATCCAACCCCGCAGCCGACGATCATGCGTCCGCCCGATAAAACATCGGCGGTGGCTATCATCTTTGCTGTCAGGACAGGCGGCCGATAGGGAAGGATCATCACCGAGGACAAGATGCGGATCGTCTCTGTCGCGCCCGCGATGAAGGCCATGGTCGTCAGCAGTTCCATGCATTCGCCGAATGCCTTGCCCGCCCATTGCCCGTGATCGCTGTAGGGGTACTTGGATGAAATGTCGCGAGGAACGACGACATGATCGTTGATGCCGATGTGGCTGAATCCCAGTCGCTCGGCCTCGCGCGCGATTGCGAGCGTACCGTCGCGGCTCGCCATGGCCCCGCGCATCATGGCGAGAATTCCGACATTCAATGTCATACTGGAGGCTTTCCTGGTCGGCTATGTCTTCATCGAGCGGCATCAAAATCGGCGTTCGCGGCAGCCAGACCGTATCATGGTCTCAGACAGCGCGTCGTCAGCGCTCAATCCCGGGCTGTCTGGCCGGCGATGGAAGCAGATTTGCCCGCCTCGTGGTGTTGTGTATTCGCCTGTCCGCCCCTAGCGGTCATAAAGTCGTATGCTTCGAATGCTAGTTCAGGGCTGCTTATGGCGCCAGCAGCTTTGGCGCGCTCAAAGCGCCAAGCGTGGACATGCTACCATCCCCTTTTGACAGGGGTGCGGCTCCATGCCACGCTCGATGCGTTGGGGAGGGGAACACAACATCCGTCACTGGCCGTCATCAGCGGCAACAAGAAGCACGCACGACCCCAATCAAATGTGCCGCCGCGATGCCGGCTTGCAGACTGCGGAGCAGCCAATGACGCGCTCCGCGGGCTCGTGATTCGACGGCCAATTTGGGAGGAACACCTATGTCGACTCGTATGCCGAAGCTGGCGCTCCTGGGAGTGTCCGCGCTGTGCGTTACCGCATTGGGCTTCATGGCGACTACCACCGATGCAATCGGCCAGGAGCGCGTGCGCTGGAAAATGCAGAGCGCATTTGCCAGCTCCCTTCCACACCTTGGT
>DATFOT010000200.1:0-12724 GCA_035265265.1 Aestuariivirgaceae bacterium
GCTCCCGCTGCCAAACCGAGGGCTAGCAGCGGATTGCGCCTTGCAGTGTCTACGGCAGCAGTGGATGCCGATCTTCCCGAGATATCGATCGCGCGAAGGGCCTCATCGGCGATGCCGGCAGGGGTCAGACGCTGCTTAACCTCTTCCAAGCGCGCTTCGAACCGTGACTTTCGGCGATCTGCCTCGTGCTCCAGTTCTTCGATCGTTGCCATTAGCGTGAACCCGTGTTCAGCTTGAATGAACGGCCGTTGCGAAGCCGCTGCGGCATGAGCTGCGAAATGTCCATCGTCGAGCGGGCATAAAGGATGAAGCCCACAGCCAGAATGATGAGAAGTCCGCCGACCAGAAGGCCCGCCAGGCCGGCCCCCATGGCGGGTGCGAGCACGAATACCAAAGTGTGTGCTAGAACAACAATGCCCGCCAGCGCAATGACCGCCGCAACCAGCAACAGGATTATTGCCGTCAGAAGCCTCCGGGTATTATTCTCTATCTGAGCTTTGATGACGGCGATTTCCGCGGTGATCCAGGATTTGCCATCATGGGCCAGCTCCACAAGCAGATCGCCAAGCGGCTGCTGTCTGGAGGTCGTATGCACGCGCTCGCCCATGTGCGTTTGCCTTAACGGCCCTTGCGGCGCTTGCGGGTCGATGTCCTGCCGGAGGAACTATTTCGGCTGGTGCCCATCAATCCGTCGCGTCCGCGCATAAGCTGGGTGGTCACGAGCCCGGCTGCCAATCCCAATGCGAGCGTTGCCATTGGCTGGCGCTTGGCAAAGGAGGCCATGTCGTCGAGCATCTCGGTCACGTCGGTGCGGTCGACATATTCGGCGAGTTCGTCGATCCGGTTTGCGGCGGCATCGGAGTAGTCGCGCAAATAAGGCAGGCCCTCCACCGTATTGGTGAAGTTTCTCGCAGCTGAGGCAAGCTCGCTTAAGCGCTCTGCCGCCTGATGCTTGCGGCTCTCCGCAACCGTTGATGCCATGGAAAGGACGTCGCCGAACATCCGCTGCCCATAATTATCGCGCCGCAGGGCGGCTGACCGCCTCGAGCGCTTCCTGGTCGCTGCCATATGTATGTCCTCGAAGAGTTGGCGTAGTGCCCTTTAACGCAACCTGCCGTAGGAAGGTTCCGCATGCTCGGAGCGAATTAATCGATCGCAACTCATCGGGAGGCAGGCGACATTTCAGCGAGCTGCGGCCCGGCGCTGTTGTCCGCTTAGACGCTCGATGAGATGCACGGCCGCAGCAGGCGCGCGCACCTTGGCGCCGCTGATCATATAAATAAATACCGGACGCTTTTTCTTGGCGGCGGGTTTTTTCTCCAGGCGGGGCAGGTCGTCGGGAGCGCCGCCCGATTCCCATAGTTTCGCGCGAGCGGCCCAGCGGTCGAGATCCACCGATGAATAGCCAAAGTCGTTATCCATCTGCGTTCGCTGCAGCCGGGCATAGACGAAATCCGCTGTTACGTCGCCTATTGCGGGATAATCATCGGAATCGGCATAGACCACCGCTACGCCGTGTTCACGCAGGAGCGGTATCAGTGCCGGCAAGAGAAAGCTCTCATGGCGCACCTCCAGTGCATGCATCAGCTCCCGCTCACCGTCCTTTCGGGGCAGCAAATCCAGGAAGCGGCGCAAATCCTCCGGATCGAATTTCCTGAAAGGGGCCATCTGCCAGAGCATTGGGCCGAGCTTTTCGCCGAGCTCGAGAACTCCGCTCTTGAAGAACCACTGGATGGGCTCGGCAGCATCGGCGAGCTTGCGGCTGTTAACCACGGCACGGTGGCCTTTGACCGCGAAGACGAAATCATCGGGCGTTTCGTCACGCCATTTCCTAAAGCTCGCGGCCGATTGGGTGCGATAAAAGGTGCCGTTGATTTCGATGGTGGTCAGATGACGGCTGGCGTAGCCGAGCTCGTCGGCCTGTTTGAGGCCCGCCGGGTAGAATGTTCCCCGCCAGGGCGCATAATTCCATCCGCCAACGCCTACCCGGATCATCATATTGGTTCCGCGATTGCCTATGCTGCCCTCAGCATAGCGCTTCTCTCCAACCAATCAGAGTCTTAACCGCCGAATTGGAGCTCTCCGCCGTCGCCTGCACGAAGAACATGGCTCGCCTGCATAGGCTGGGGCCGGCGGCGGTTGCGGAGGGCGGCGCATCACCTCATAATGGCGAAGGCTCGGCAAACAAAGGGGAATTCCTTGGACGGCGGATGCACGTGCGGCTTCGTGCGCTACAGCATGACGAGCAGGCCGATGTTCGTGCATTGTTGCCATTGCCGCTGGTGTCAACGCGAAACGGGGGCGTCATTTGCGCTTAACGCGATGATCGAGGCTGACCGGGTCGTGTTGCTGCAAGGCACGCCGGAAATAGTGGCGACGCCTTCGCTCAGCGGCAAAGGCCAGAAGATTGCCCGCTGTCCACATTGCCGTATCGCGCTGTGGAGCAATTATGCCGGGGCGGGGGATGCCGTGAAATTCGTCCGGGTGGGGACGCTCGATCAGCCCGATCAGCTGCCGCCGGATATTCACATCTACACTATGTCGAAACAGCCGTGGGTGACGCTTTCTCCCGACATTCCCACGCTCGAGGCCTATTACCGGCGCGAGGACTACTGGCCGGCGGAAAGCCTGGCGCGCCGGCGCGCGCTACTGGGCTGAACGCGAAGCTCGGTATTTATGAAGAACGGCGCAGCGGGCATGGCAGAGACTTCCCAGAACGGCGCGGCGCATGCCATCGCCAAATGGAGCGGTGAGGAGAAACTCGGAATCCTTCTGGTGTTCTGCTCCGCCCTGACCTGGAGTTTCGGCGGGGTTATCGCGCGCTTTCTCGCCACCAACGATATGTGGACAATCGTTTTGTGGCGCTCGCTGTGGGCGGCGGCGTTTCTCATCGGGTTCATGCTCATCCGCGACGGCTGGCGCGGCACGATAAGGCTGTTCAGGGATATAGGGCCCGCAGGGCTGGCAGTGGCTGTGTGCTTTGCGACCGGCTCGACATCGTTCATCGTCGCCCTGTCCTATACGACGGTGGCCAATATCCTGCTCATCCAGGCAGGCGTTCCGCTGATCGCGGCACTCATCGCCTGGCTGACCCTCGGCGAAAGGCCGGCACCGGCTACATGGGCGGCCATTGCGGCGGTCATCTTCGGCGTCGGCATAATGGTGTCGGATTCACTCGGGGGCGAGCTTTCCCTGATTGGAAACGGGCTGGCGGTTCTGGTCTCCGTCGCCTTTGCTCTTGCCACAGTGATCACGCGCCGTCATGCACAGGTGCGGATGACGCCTGCGGTGTGCCTGGCAACGATTATTTCGGCTTGCATGGCGTCTACCCTGGCCGGGGTCTATGCCGTGTCCCCGGCGGACATGTTGCTGCTTTTTGCTTTTGGCGCGCTGAACCTCGGACTCGGCCTAGCGTTCTTCGTAACCGGAGCGCGGCTGGTTCCATCGGCGGTCGCAGCCCTGATCGGCACATCGGAGCCTGTGCTCGGCCCCATATGGGTTTGGCTGGTGCATGGTGAAACACCCTCGCAACGCACGCTGCTCGGAGGGAGCCTGATCGTGCTGGCGCTCATGGCCCATCTCGGCTGGCAATATCATCGCCACAGACGCGTTCTCAATACGCCTGCTCCCAAATAGTGCGAAGCCAGTGAGCAACAGCACCGAGCCATCCTCCGGGGCGAAGGGCATCCTTTGCATGGTGCTGGCGACGGGTTCGTTCGTGGCCTGCGACAGCTGCATGAAACTGGTCATGGCGGACGCACCGCCCCTGCAGGTGCTGTTCATGCGCGGCGTAGCCGGCAGTCTATGGTGTTTGCCGCTCCTTTTTCTCTTGGGCTACGGCAAGCTGATCGGGCAGTCGCTGGACCGGTGGGTCATGCTGCGGGCGCTATGCGAAGTCTTCGCCGTGATATGTTTCGTCATTGCCCTGGCCCGCATGCCGATTGCCGACATAACGGCGTTATTCCAAATTGCGCCGCTGCTGGTGCTGCTGGGCGTTTCGCTTATTTGGCATGAGCGTATCGGGCTCATAAGGATGAGCTTCATCGCACTGGGGATCGGAGGCGCCCTCCTGGTGGCGCAGCCCGGAGCAGAGGCCGCTTCGCCCTATGCCATTTTCGGCTTCGCGACCGCCGCCGGCGCAGCCGTACGCGATCTCGTGGCGCGCAAAATTCCCCAGAGGATTCCTGTGCTGGTGGCAAGCTTCACCACACTCATGATGGTCATGATAGCCGCTGGTTTGGCGACAGCGGGTTTCGAAAGCTGGTCTCCCCCCACCCCGCGGCACATCGTGCTGATGGCGACGTCTGGCTTGTTTCTGATGTTCGGGCATATGCTCGTGTTTCTTGCATTCCGCTTCGCCAGAGCCAGCAGTGTGGCGCCTTTCTATTACACTTTCACGCTCTGGGCGGTTCTCTCCAGCATCGTGGTCTTCGGCGAACTGCCAAATCTCCTCTCGCTTGGTGGAATGGTGCTGATATTGGTCAGTGGTCTTGCCATCGTCCTGTTCGACGGGCGCAGGCGGCGAGTAGAGGCCGGGGCGGTTTGAAGGCGTGACAGCCGATCACGGACCGAGTGCCGCACCTATCCGGCTCTGAAAATAATGAACGCCCGCTTCATGCCGTGGCCACAGAGGGCCTGCATTATAGGCTCGGGTGGCGTAGTTCTTGTGCGTCTCGATGCAGATTTCGAAATCCTCGCGCACGACGGCGAGATTACGCTCGATCGTGTCGCGGCGGGAGGCTTCGGCGGCGGCGCTCGTATCGGCGAAGTAGAAATTATAAATGAGCTCGGTGCGCTGGTGATCCAGGGGATTGATGCGCGACGTATTCATGCCGCCGGAGAAAAGCGACAAGGTCCAGTTGGGCCACATCCAAAGCCATTTGCCGCGGTAAAACAGCCCCTCGCGCGGGGGCGCCGTCATGCGAATGAAACCTTCATGCGCGGTCGTCTTGAACTGCTCGAAGTCGATCGCAGCGAAGAAGGCCGGATGAATGCCCGGTATGTGATAGCCCTCGACGAAATTGTCGGTGTATATTTTCCAGTTAGCGTCGAACGTCATGCGCTCTTCGGCAACGGCTGCATAATGTTCGATCGGCTCATCGGCAAGTTCGCCGATAAGCTCGCCAAGCTGGGCTTCGAGCGTCTGGGCGGGCGCAACAGCTGCAAAGACCAAGCCGCGCCATTCGCGAGCCGCGATCTCGTGAAGCGGCCAGTCTTCCTTGCGGAAAGAGGGATCCTCACCGAACCAGGGTGCGGTCAATAGTTCGCCGCGATCACCATAGGCCCAATTGTGGTAGGGGCAGCGGATGGGGCCGCACCGGCCCGCTCCTTCGGGGAGGAGTCTTGCGCCGCGGTGCCGACATACATTGCGGAAGCCGCGCAGGATACCGTCGCGTCCGCGCAGCAGGAAAATCTTGAGCCCGGCAATTTCGGCGGCCACATAGCTGCCCGGCTCAGAGAGCCGCGAAGCCGGCCCCAGCAACTGCCAGGTCGTAGCGAAGATGCGCTCGCGCTCGCGGTGAAATACGTCGGCCGATGCATAAAGACGAGGATCGAGATTGAGCATGGGGTCCTGCATGAGGTCGGCGGCAAGCTTCGCATAAGGGCAAGGAAACTGACAAGGCCGGGAAAACCTCAGCCGGCGATCTCAGGAAGCATGCGAGGCGCGCGAATGGTGAGGAGCTCGGGCCCGTCCGGCCTGATGACGATGTTTTCCTCGTGAACAATCATCTTGCCGGGGGCGTATTCGATGCCCGGCTCGATCGTCAGCACCATGCCGGACTGCAGCACCGTTCCATCGCCCGGCATGTTGGAGGGCGGTTCGGTCAGCTGCATGCCAAGTCCATGACCCAACCGGCCGACATTGTTACCGACCGAGCCCGTTTCCTCGATAAATTTCGCCATGACGGCAAACACATGGTCGGTGGTGGCGCCAACAACGGCGGCCCGCATGCCTGCTTCAGTTGCCTGCCACATGGCCTCATGGGCGCGAAGCGCTTCATCGGAGACGGTTCCAACCGCATAGTTGCGATCGAAATCACAATAATAGCCGTCGTAAGTGGAGCCCGTATCGAAGAACAGCACGTCACCTGGTTCAAGCTTGCGGTCGTGAGGCCCGCATACGATCTGGCGGACGCCGCCCTGGCCGGCAATGGCAGGAAGGAAGGGAGTCGAATCGCAGCCGCGCTCAGCCAGTTCGATGCGCAGCTTGCGGGCGGCGTCGCGCTCGGTGTCACCAAGCTGCACCAGGCCCGGAACCCGCGCATAGGCTTCACTGGCAAGCCGGCAGACATGGCGAATGTGAGCGATCTCAGCTTCGGTCTTCACCATGCGGATCTCCCATATGCAGGGGGAACCGTTGACGAGCAGAATTCCGGCAAGTTCTTCCCGAAGCTCGAGAAATTGAGTCACCGGCATCCGGAGACTGTGCTCGCGGCCAAGCTCGAAACCGATTCTGCCGAATCTTCGCGGCAATCCTTCCAGAGCACGGGCAAGTAGCGAGGTACCGTCATCGGCGGGGCGCGGCGAAGGCCAGGTGTGGATCCGGTCAATCCAGGTATTCGCCATTTCCGGTGCGCCGATTTCGGGAATGACCGCTATCGGCGAGCCGTCGGCTGGAAGGGCAAGAAACCATGGCCTTGTCGGGCTTTCCCAGAACTGGGTGTCGAAGCCGCTGAAGTAGCGGATATTCGGCGGGGCAGTGAGCACGAGCGCATCGAGGCGGTGATTGCGCATGATGTCCTGTGCCCGCGCCGTTCGGGATTGAAACTCGTGCGGGCGGAAGCCGCGAGGCGGTGGAAGTGCTCTGTCGGTCATCACCTGCCTCCGTCGTAAGGATTGGCCATGTCAGACGAGATAGTCCATCAGCAATGAAGCGAGGATCAACATGGAGCCCATGCTGACGATATCGGTCACGGTCGTTAGAATAATACTCGAAGCAGCCGCCGGATCGGTGCCCAATTTCTTGAGCGCGACGGGCACGGTCGCGCCGGAAATGCCGCTGATCACCACCGATGCTATCGTCGCGGCGAAACCGATGCCCGCCAAAACCAATGGGCCATGGTTGCCCTGGTATGCGGCGACGCCGTAAATGGCTGCCGCCACGATCACTCCGGTCACCAGGCTGTGAAACAAGCCAAGGCGCAGCTCCTTCCACAGGGCGCCGGCGAAGAAGCTCGTGTCGCCATGGCGATCGAGGGTGCGCAGGGTTATGGCGAGCGCCTGGGCGCCGGTGTTTCCCGACTGGCCGGCGAGAACAGGCAGGAAGACGGCGAGGAGCACGACCTGATCGATCGTCGCCTGGAAGTTGCCCACGACCAGGCCGGCGGCAAAGGCGGTGAGCAGGTTGACCATGAGCCAAGGCAGCCTAGAGCGAACGGAGAGAATGAAGGGGGTGAAGACGGTTTCCTCTTCAGCCACGCCCACCATCCGACCGGGCACGGCGGCGAGCCGTGTCTCCTGCAATTCATGGAGTTTTGCGGCGCGGATGACGCCAAGCAGCGTGCCGTCGTCCGAACTTACGGGATATTCCGGAATCTCGCGCGCCTTGATGGCGTCGAGGGCGTCCTGCACATCGAGGTGGGGCCGCAGAGTGATAATCTTCGTGAGCATGACATCGGCGATGCGGGCATCGGGTGCAGCGAGGATCAGATCCCTCAGCGTACAGACACCCAGGAGCCGGCCTTTGCCGTCGACGACCATGGGGTAGGTGAACGTGCGGTCAGGCGACGTTGAGCGAATAGTTGCGATTGCGCTGCTCACCCGGTCGTCGGGCGCCAGGGTGACGACCGGGGGATACATGATGTCGGCAACTTCGATGTCGGCTACTTCGTTCATCGTTCGATCGAGCTGGAGGCAAAGGGCAGCCAAGCGGGCAATGTAACGCAAGGAAGATATACAGCCGGGGAATATATTTGGCCAAGGCTTTGAGGGTTGCTGCCGTCCTCCACGACGAACTAGATTTCTGGTCCCCGCCGGAGCGCGATCTTTTCGGGCGATGAAGGTCGGAGACGGCCTAGGCGGCCAGCACCGTCGCGGCAATAGACAGGGTAATGATCATCAGCGCGAATGCAGCACGCGACATAAGCGGCCACGCGGGCTCGGGCGTATTGGCCGAGCGTTTGCGAACGGCAGAGTCATCGACCAATGTGCGGAGCAGTATGTCACCGCGGCTCAGGCCGATGTCGCGCAACATCCGTTCATCGAGTTCGTGCAGCGGCCTGCGCCAGCGGGCCGCGCGCCTCAGGCAGCGCAGCCTTGCAAGCACGGCTGCAGCGGTGCCGGCGCGCTCATTACTGCAATGTTCAGCCAATCCCCTGGTGGTCATGATCTACCTCCGCAGGGAGGAATTGGCCACGACCGGGGAATAAACAATCAAACTTTTTGTGAGTGCAAAGTGATATCGGGTGAGGAGAAGAAGGGCCCCGGCGTTCGATCCGGGGCCCTCGTCGATTAGACGAACCACCAGCGCTCGGCGATCTTGAGGCCGTCGTTCTCCCAATTGGGCGCGATCTCGCCATGGCCCAATTTCTTGGATTTGGCACTGACGTAATTGTTGAACACCAAAACGATGTTGCCATTGTCATCGTGGTTGATCTGCTGCATCTCGGCGTACATCGCTGCGCGCTTGGTGTCGTCGGTTTCCGCACGGGCCTGGAGCAGAAGCTCGTTGAAGCGCGGATTTTTCCAGTAGGTGTCGTTCCACGCCGCATCGGCCGCATAGGTCGTGGTGAACATCCAGTCCGCAGTTGCCCGGCCGCTCCAATAGGAGGCGCACCAGGGCTTCTTCAGCCAGACGTTATCCCAGTAGGCATCCTCGGCTTCGCGAACGATATTTACGTTGATGCCGCATTGTGCAGCCGACTCGCGAATGAGCGCCGCGGCGTCCACAGCACCGGCGAAGGCTGCATCGGCAACGGAGAGATCCACCGACAATGTTTCCAGCCCGGCCTTCTTCAGATGCTCCTTCGCCTTGTCCGGATTGAACTCGAATACCGGCTCCGGATTGATAGCGTATTTGATCGACGGGGCGAGGGGGTTGTCGTTGGCGACCGTGGCATGGCCGAGAAACACCTTGTCGGCGATTTCCTTGCGGTTGATCGCCCATTTGATGGCAAGGCGAACGTCGGGATTGTCGAACGGCGGCACGGTGACGTTCATCGGCAAGGTGTAATGGCCGTAGCCGGTGAGTTCGATTATGTCGAGGTTCGGGTTCTGCTTCAGCATATCGAGGGTCTTGAGATCGGCGCGGCCGATGTAATCGACTTCACCGGTCGCAATGGCGCTCATGCGGGCAGCGACATCAGGGATCGCAAGGAATTCGACTTCGTCGAAATAGGGTTTGCCAGACTTGAAATAATTGGGATTCTTCTTGAGCTTGGCCGAGACACCAGGCTCGAAATTCACGAAGATGAAAGGACCGGTGCGGTTGCCGGATTCCCAATCGGCCTTGCCATCCTTAGCCGGCATGATCGGAAGATGATAATCGCTAACGATATAAGGGAAGTCGGCATTGCCGCTCTTCAGGGTAAAGATGACCCGGTCGCTGCCTTCGGCCTGTATATCGGCCACTGCTTCAAGCAGCGATTTGGCTGCCGATTTCGACCCTTCGCCCATATGGTGGCGGATCGAGGCGATCACGTCTTCCGGCGTGAGCGACTTGCCGTCGTGGAAGGTCACGCCGCTGCGCAGTTTAAACACCCATTTCTTGGCGCCGTCGGAGGCCTCGAAACTCTCCGCGAGCTCGGGTTGGACATTACCCTTGGCATCCACCTCGGTAAGATTGTTCGACATGCCGCCGCCAAACGCCGTCTGCGTGAAGGTGTCGGGCCAGCTTGCCGGATCCAGATTGTCGGTGGTCGCGCCATGCGCAAGACCAAAACGGGCAGAGCCGCCCGGTTTTCCCTGCGCACGAGCCGCGCCAGTGTACAGCATGTCGGCGGCGGCAACGGTAAAGCCGGCAGCCATTGCCAGCTGAATGAATTCGCGACGCGAAACCTTCCCGCGACCGATCTTGCCCATCGCCAGTTTTAATTTATGTTCAAGTTCAGACATCGTCTCAACACTCCCTTTCGGCCGATCGCGGACTGAAGCCCGTGACCGGCGCCTTGTTCTACGCCATTCCCAGAAACGCCGGGTGAAACAACCTCTCATCTTATTACAAAAGCGTCAATAATCGCCAGAAACAGGCGAGCATGACCAGGAGCTGCAATGACGAGAAACGAGCTTATGACGGTGCCGGCCCGCAGAGGCCGCGCCTGCAGATTGAATAAAGGCCAGGCGATCAAGATCATCAACACGCACGGTCACCAGGTGGTCGACACCTGGGCCTTCAGCTCAGAAGACCTGCATGAGTTCATGTCGATGGAACATATGCGGGCGTTCATCGGCACGATTTTCCCGACTACGGGGCATTATCTGCACACCAACCGGCGTCGGCCCATTCTGCATTTCGAGGAAGATACATCTCCCGGCATTCACGATACGATCATCGCAGCGTGCGACGACTACCGGTACGGGCTCCTCGGCTGCACGGATTATCACGACAATTGCACCGACAATCTCATCGCCGGCATGCGTCAGATCGGCCTGATGCCGCCCGAAGTGCCGAGTCCCTTGAATCTTTGGATGAACATCCCGGTTGCCCCGGACGGCAAGACCGGCTGGGGAGAGCCCGTATCCAAACCCGGCGATTATGTGGTGCTGCGGGCACAGATGGACTGCGTCATCGCCATGTCGGCTTGCCCCCAGGACATCCTGCCTATCAACAAGGGCAAAACCGTCGAGGTGCATTATCAGGTTCTCTCCTGATGCTGATAAGCCTTGGCAATGGATAGAGCAGCCTGAGCTTGCCTGAAGAGGTGAAGGCGCTCGCGATAAACCTCGTGCGCTGCGCGCCGCGGCCTAAAACGCTTCAGCGCAGGCGGCCTCGTGCAGACGGAGTTCACCGGCTCGCCGGTCGATGCCATGCGCGCGAGCCGGGCGGCACCAAAAGGCGCGGCAGCGGCAGCTTCGCGATAAATGACGAGTTCGCGCCCGAGAACATCGGCGATGATTTGTACCCACGACAAACTGCGGGTACCGCCGCCGATGACGGCGAGCGGCGAGCCGGGAGTATCCAGGCAGGATTGCACGTCGGCAAGGGCCAGCGCGACGCCTTCCAGCGTGGCGTGGAGAAGATCGGTCCGGGTTGTCGTGTGGCTGACGCCCAGCATCATCGCGCGAAGGGCCGGGTCATTGAGCGGCGTGCGCTCGCCGGCGAGATAGGGGAGGAAAAGGAGCGAAGAAGGCGCGCTGAGTTTCTGCTTGACCTCCCCGAGCGCAGAGTCCAGCGAGGTCACGCCCAGCAGCCGAGTGATCCAGGCGAGGCAGCTGGCGCCGTTCAGCAAGGCTGCCATTTCATACCAGCGACGGGGCAGGCAATGGGCAAAGGCATGGATTGTGGGATTGGAAGGGAGGCGATAATCGTTCCTGACCCGGAAATATTGAGCCGAGGTGCCAAGGGAGATAAAGCTATTGCCGTCGTCGACTGCGCCAATTCCGACAGCACCGGCCGCCGCATCCCCGCCGCCCCCCGCAACAATGGTTTTCCTGCTCAAACCCAATTGGCGGGACACTTCAGCCGAGACGATACCCGCCGCAGCCGTTCCTTCCACGAGCCGCGGCAGCTGCAACTTGCCAAGCCCGATCGCAGCGAGGACCGCCGGCGACCACTGCCTTGATCTCTGGTCGAGCAAAAGTGAACCCGCCGCGTCGGAGACGTCGGTGAGATGCTCGCCCGTAAGCTTCAATCGGACATAGTCCTTGGCAAGAAGAACATGCGCAATGCGGGAGAAGTTTTGCGGCTCATGACGGGCGAGCCAAAGAAGCTTCGGCGCCGTGAAGCCCGGCATCGGCTCGACGCCCACAATTTGGCGCAAGTCCGGCACCAATGCGGCGAGAGCAATAGCTTCCGAGCGTGCGCGGCCGTCGTTCCATAATATTGCCGCCCGCAGCGGCCGGTTTCGTTTATCGAGGCAGAGGCAGGCATGCATCTGGCCGGTGAGCCCAATGGCAGCGACGTTTGCCCATTGCCTGGGCGCTTGCCGGCGGAGTGCGGAACAGATTTTCGTAAAGGCCGACCACCACGCCTCCGGATGCTGCTCCGACCAGCCGGTCCGGCGGCGCAGGGTCGTCACAGGCTCGGAGCCCTGGGCGATAATGCGCTGGCGCGCATCGACGAGGAGCGCCTTCACATTGGTGGTGCCGATATCCGCGCCAAGGTAATAAGGCATAAGCGGGAGGATGCCATGGTCAGACGGGTGAGAGGAGGCTCACTTCATTCTAAGCCGGGTCAAAGCTGGACTTTTCGTCAGCACGAGGAAGGAAGTGCTTGACAAAATTCCTATTATTGGGTAGTAAGTCAATCACTCCATCCCATCGAAGGAGGCGCTCAACCGGTTGTCGCCTAGAGTGGGGGATGGAGCCGGCGGCTGTATTGCGGCGACAAGCTGCGTACAGAGGTCGAGCGGCAATGCCTAAGCGGCTCCCAGACAACCCGGAGCGAGCGGAGTGAATGCCGACATTCCTCAAACGCCGGGGTGGAGCGCAGGCCTCGCACCTTAGTTAAAAACCAAGCTGCGACCCGCGAGGGCCGCTTCACCCCCTCCTTCAACCCGAGGCTATCGGCCGGCGGGGAAAATTCCATGCGTACGAGGGCTGCTGATCAGTTATCGCACGAGGGAAA
>DATFOT010000201.1:0-3110 GCA_035265265.1 Aestuariivirgaceae bacterium
TGCCCTCGCTCGACACTTTCGCGGTGCTGTCGTCGGTGAGCTTGAGCCTTGGATCGATCAGCATGGTGACTCGCGCCTGAAAGGTCTGAGGATCGAGTTCCTGGGCCACGACCGAGCCGATTTTGATGCCGGCAAGGCGCACGTCGGTGCCGACATTGACGGCGCCGACGTTGTCGAACTCGGCGATGATGCGATAACCGCTGCGGGCGGAAGCGCGGTCAGTCGTGTTGTAAACGAAAACCAGAAAGACGGCGGCAATCGCGATGACGATTGCCCCAATGGCGGTTTCTACGGCGCTGTCTTTCATTGCTCTCTGCTGCTCCAGAAGCTGCCGGTCACTGGTATGGGTGTCACTTGGGCTGCCAAGGCTCGTAGTCCGGCGGCGGCGGCTTGGGAGCGGGAAAATAAAGGCTGCCCTGCGGCCGATAGGCGGCCCGGGTGCCGGTGGGATTCGGCAGGTGCGGCTTCTCCCATTCGCGCGGCTGATAGTTTGCGGCAGAGGGCGGCTCGTCGACCGTCTTGTGCATCCAGCCATACCAGCCCGGAGGAATGGAAGATGCCTCGGCATAGCCATTGTAGATCACCCAGCGCCTGCCGCGCCGGTTCTCATGATAGCGATTGCCGAATTCATCGGTGCCGACGAGGCGGCCGACCAGCGCGGTATAAACGCGCGTGCCGATGGTGGCGCCGTTCCACCAGGTGAATAGATCGGAGAGAATCCCCATTGCGATCCTTAAGCGGTCAATCGGCGCGGACTATGGCGCAAGCTTGAGCGTTAGTCCAGTTTCGGCCAGCAGTGTCGCGCGGGGAAAACGGCTTCCGAGAGCGGAAATAGAAATGGCACCGGAATACGGTGCCATTCACACAAGCCTTTCCGAGGGCTAGAGAGCCTTCAGGTTCTCCGCCGAGGTCTTGCCCCGCTTGGGATCGCGCTGCTCATCATATGATACGCGCTGGCCCTCCGCGAGGCCGCTCAACCCTGCCCGCTCAACCGCCGAGACGTGAACGAACACGTCCGAGCCGCCGCCTTCGGGCTGAATGAAGCCATAACCTTTGGTGGTGTTGAACCATTTGACTTTGCCAACCGGCATTTCAATTCTCCAATGTTGCTGTTTAGAACCGCAAGCGGCTCATGAACCATCCCAGGCAGCAGTCGTGAGCCGTGGGGCGCAACAGGTCTGCAAGTCCAGTAGATGACCCCGCTAAAATGGAGATATTTGCGGCCAGTTCAAGTGAATAGTTCAGCCCTCGCCGGGAGGCCTCCTTGAGAGCTTCTCGATGGCGTCGGCGAGATGCTCATCGGAAATGTTATAGGCATCCTTGGCGAGCCTTATTCGATGCGCCTCGCGCAGCACATCGGCGTGGGTGCAGCCCACCGGCGGATCGAATTTATAGCAGGCAAGCTCGAGAAGAAGCCCTAAGGGATCGCGGAAATAAATCGAATACATGAAGCCGCGGTCGACTTCGCCCGAGTTCGGAATATTGCGCTCCTTCAGCCGCTTGACCGCCTGGGTGTAGGTGGCGCGCGATACCGCGAAGGCGATATGGTGGACGCTGCCGGTGGCGGTGGGGACGGCGGATGTATCCTTCTGCCAGCTCTCACTGGTGAACACGGTTATCAGGCGCCCATCGCCCGGATCGAAATAAAGGTGGTTCTGGTCGGGGGCATCGAGATTGGGCTGTTCGAAGACGAAGGGCATGCCGAGCACGTCCTGCCAGAAATCGATCGAAGTCTGACGATCGGCGCCGATCAGCGTGATGTGATGGACGCCCTGAGCCTGAAGCTTCTGCATGGATGACTCCCGCGACCTGTTGAATTGGGCTGTTAACCAATGCCCAAAGTTTACCGCGGCCCTGGGCACCGCACCATCGCGGAACCCCAGCACAGCGGCAGACGTTTAGCATGCGCCCCAATCAACAATCCATTGAGAGGAAACATGTTCGGCATATTCAGACGCAGCAAGAATCAATCCGACTCCGACAGCATGGAGATCACCAAACCGGTGCGCAAGGCGGCACGCAAGACCGCGAGCGCCATACGGCGCGGCGCCAAAGCCGTGACATCGGCCGCCAGTTCGGGCCGGGGAAGAAAGAGCAAGGGCTCGGCATCTCGCGCCTCGACACGCACGACCAAAGCCCGCGGCGCAGCAACGCGCAAGCGCAGCACTGCCAAGAAAGCGGGATCACGAAGCCGCTCGCGCTGAAACCAACCAGCGTTGAAAAAAGGCGCGCGCCTCACGGATGCGCGCCTTTTTCGCTGCCCGATTGCCGTGGGAACAAAGTGATAACGGGAACATTGATCTTTCAGTCCATGGCTCGGCAGGCTGGAGGAAGCCAGGCAAGGTTAAGGAAAGGAGTCCGACCCGTGAAGCTCTTCAGTCTTTTCACCGGGGCCTTGTGCGTAGCAGGAAGCCTGGCTTGTCTGAATGCGCCCGCTCTCGCCAATGCCTGTGCGCCCCATGAAGATTTCTCGAAACATCTGCAGACGAAGTACCAGGAAAATGTCGGCGGCATCGGCGTAGCGAACGACGGTTCGCTGTTCGAGATTTTCATCTCCGAAAAAGGCACATGGTCGCTGCTGATCACCAATGGCAAGAAGATTTCCTGCATCGTGGCGGCGGGCGAAATGTGGGTGCCCGGTCCCGGACTCGGCGCGGAAGCGCGCGTCCAGTAAGCGGCACCGCAAAATATTCAGAATTTCAGCGGCTCAATTCGTGGGCCTCTCCTCGCACAGAAGCGGCACGGG
This sequence comes from Aestuariivirgaceae bacterium, assembly GCA_035265265.1. GTDB lineage: Bacteria > Pseudomonadota > Alphaproteobacteria > Rhizobiales > Aestuariivirgaceae > DATBLQ01. The sequence continues at coordinate 2,747 of DATFOT010000201.1, forward strand.
CTCGTAGGGATTGACGGGCATTTTGCCGACATCCTCGCGCTCCTGGCATTTCGGCTGGGCGGGCGTTTCGGACGGGCGCGGGCGGGCATCCTTTAATTCGCGCTTGAGCTCGAGCGCATGAGGCGAATTTGCCAGCCAGTCGTCATGGCCCTGCCAATTGATGGCACGGGCCTCGCCCCTCATTCCCAGAATCGCAAACAACACAGCCAATGCCAGCCTGATCATGGTTCAACTCTAGCCGAATCGAGACAGGGAACTAACCGATATGGTGGTCGATTCCACCCCTTTGAGATGGCGCTCTTTTGCGAAGCTCAGTTTCGCGCAGGATTGTTTTAAGCGTGCGGCCGATCTTCGCCCATTGTGA
>DATFOT010000202.1:0-3137 GCA_035265265.1 Aestuariivirgaceae bacterium
TGGCGGATGAAGCTTCGGTGCGCAAAGATCCCCATCTGCTCGTCCATTGCCATATGGGTGTCTCGCGCTCGACGGCGGCCATGGCGATATTGATGGCCCAATCCGGCCAGGCGGAAAGCGAGGAATGGATATTCTCCCGCCTTATCGAATTGCGGCCGCAGGCCTGGCCGAATTCGCTGATGATCGAGCTTGCCGATGAGCAATTGAACCGGAAGGGGCGGCTTACCTACGCGCTCGGAGGCTTGTATGCCGAACAGCTGAAGCGGCGGCCGGACACGGAGGATTTCATGCGAACCCACGGACGAACGCGGGAAGTCGAGATGGCCAAATCCTGGTGAGCGGAGACATCCCTCCCCGCGAGGGGGAGGGACGCCAATTGCGGATGATCGAAACTCAGGCCTGCTCGAGCGCCCATTCCTCGCAGAAGAAATAGCGGGTCGGGTGGCCCTCGAAACCCTTCACCTTCTTATCGACGGGGAAGATGATCGAACGCCACAGGGGCTGCACGATCGGACCGTCTTCCTGCATGATCTTTTCAAGCTCACCGACGATCTCGGAGCGCGCTTTCACATCGAGCGTGCCTTCGGCCTTGGTCAGCAGCTCGTCGAACTGCTTGTTGGAATAGGCCGACTCGTTCCACGGCACACCGGTGCGGTAGGCAAGGCCCAGCACCATGATGGCGAGCGGACGATGCGTCCATTCGGTGAAGCCGAATGGCACCTTGTCCCACACTTCCCAGAATTTCGCCGAGGGCATGAGGTTGATCTTGACGTTGAGCCCGGCCTCCTTCCACTGGCCGACCATGGTTTCGACCGCCGCCTGCTCCCAGGTGGGCTCGGGCTTGCAGACGATCTCGGTTTCGAGGCCATCGGCAAATCCTGCTTCCGCCAGCAGCTTCTTGGCGGCCTCGACGTCGCGCTTCATCTCCGGCACCTTGAAGTACTCCGGATGAATACGGGCGACATGGTGATGCTCGCCAATTTCGCCTAGGCCCTTGTGAGCGATCTCCAGGATGGGAGCGTTGTCGGTTGCCAGGCGAAAGGCCTTGCGCACTCTCGGATCGTCGAAAGGCTTCTGGTCGAGCCGCATGCGGGCAACGCCGGTCTGGGCGGTGACCGTTTCGACAACGTCGATGTGGCCCATGGCCTTGTAGAGATCCAATTGCTCGACATTGGCATTGTATGCCAGATGCACCTGATTGGACTGGATGGCCGCGGCAGTGGCCGGGGGGTTGTCGCCGAGATCGATGAATTCGACCGTTTCGACATGGGCACCGCGGCCGTCGATCGCCTTTACCACGGCTTTGCGGCCTTCCTCATGCTCAACAAGCGTAAAGGCGCCGGTGCCGCGCGAACCGACCTTGAAGGTGCCGCCTTCCTTGGGATCGAGCATCAGGAAAGGATAATGGAAGAAAGATTCCGGCAGACCGATGTTGGCCGTCTGAAGATTCAGAACCAGGGTTTTGGGATCCTTCACCTCGATGGCATTGGCATCCCACAGCTCGTATTTCTTTACCGGCTCGCCCTTGTCGTTCTTTTCGCCGGTCTCGGTGACCTTCAGCAAGATCGCCTCGAGCAGGCCCAGAACCGATGACCCGGTATTTGGATCGAGAGTGTGCTTGATATTCCAGGCGGCATCCTCGGCGGTGAAAGGCTGACCGTCATGCCAATTGATGTCGGCGATAGTGAAGGTCCAGCTCTTGAGATCGGGAGAGACCTCCCATTTCGAGGCAAGGTGCGGCCTGGTGATGTTGTCGGCGCCGGTGCGCGTCAGATATCCCTCGACCTGACGTACGATGTTGCTATCGAACGCCCAGGAAAACGTATGGGGATTATCGACCTTAGGCACGCGCATCGATACCTTAATGGTGCCGCCCTTCGGCATGTCCTGCGCGCGCGCCGGCGGTGCAAAAGGCTCGCCGGTGATCTTGCCGGCCCACATATAAGCCGCGCCCGCCGACATGCCCAGCAATGTCGAATAGCGCACGAATTCGCGACGGCTGATCAGCCGGTCGGAAAGCTGCTGCTTCAGTTTCGGTATCCAAATATGATCCTTGTCAGACATGTTCAGTAATTCCTCCCAGGGGTGTTCCGGAACCCTTTACGGGCTTCTTACGCCCGCCTCACAGACCCGGGTTCGGATCGGTGATCGCTGGAGCCTAGCACCTGCATAGGCTGAATCAAATGGGTGAAACGCGTTCACGCCGAGGTCAGGGGAATTGCGGCGGGGGCACAAAGGCGTAGAACTCGCGTTCGAGAAGTGCGGCGAAACGGATGGCGGTAAGGTCTTCATGCAGGCCGGCGATGATCTGCACGCCGACGGGCAGTTTGCCATCGGCCAAACCAACAGGAGCCACGGTTGAAGGCAGATAGAAACATCCGGAATAGCCTGCCCAGAACAGCTGGTCCACCGTCGGTACGCTGCGGCCGTTGACGAGGATCATGCGCTCGTGGCGTTCACCCTGATGGTCATGAGGGAATGCCGCTGAGGCAGCAGCGGGACAAAGCAGCACGTCGTAATCGGCGAAGAACGCCGACCAGGCTTGCAACATGGCATGACGGCGATTGTTGAAGCCGAGCCAATCGCGATGTGAAAGCGTGTATCCCCTCAGCATCATGGCGAGGTAGCTGTCATCATCGGGACTTAAGCCTGCCGATTTTTCGCGGTTGACCTTGAATTCCGCATCGGTCTGGCGGCGGCTCGTGGCGGAGCGCAGAAGCGATATGTAGAGGTTCCAGACCTCCTTAGAGGAGATGTCGGGCCTCGCGGTGAGGGAAAAGCGCTTCACACGCGGGCCAAGCCAATCGGCAAGCCGCTCGAGTTCATGCTGCATGGGCCGGTCGACATCGCTGACGGGATCGTTCAGCACGAGCGCAACCCTGAAATCGCGCAAGTCTTTGTGGCGGGGCATGGGCAGGCGATAGCGGATTGCTTTCGCCGCCGGGCCATCAGGTCCGGCCAGCAGTGTCATGGCAAGGGCCAGATCTTCAGCACTGCGCGCCAGGGGGCCCACAACCGAAATGTCGCTCGGCGCGACAACGTGCGGAAGGGAATGCCCTCGCATCGGCACGATGCCATAGGTCGGCTTATGGCCATAGACACCGCAATAATGCGCGGGATTGCGGATCGAAGCGCCG
>DATFOT010000203.1:0-5843 GCA_035265265.1 Aestuariivirgaceae bacterium
AAGGCCCAGGGCAACTCGGGCGGAGAAAGAGGAGCAAGCTTGGTCACACAGTCCCAGCCGCAGGCTGAATACCCAGCGAGCTGGTACGCGGCCACTGCTCAAATACTCGCAAGGCGGCCGGAGCTGTCCGGCACCATGTCCTGCGAAGTCTGCGTGATCGGAGGAGGACTTGCGGGGCTCACGCTTTCGCATGAATTGGCGCGCCGCGGAAGGAATGTCGTGCTCTTGGAGGCAAACCGGATCGGCTGGGGTGCCTCGGGCAGAAATGGCGGCTTCGTCTCGGCCGGTTTCGCGGAAGGTATAATCAGCATCATCAAGCGCGTTGGGCTTGATGAAGCCAAGGCGCTTTACAAGCTTTCGATCGAGGGCCTGGATCATGTGCGCCGCATCATCGCAGAGCGTGATCCGACGATCACGATGGGAGAAGGCTGGGTCGTTGCCCAGCGCTATCCCGATGCCGATGGCCAGCGACGCGTTTCAGAGCTTCTGAACCGCGAGTTTGGCCAAAGGACCATTGTGCTGGACACAGCGGAAACGCGCCGGCTTCTAAGGTCTGAAATTTATTTCGACAGCCGCTTCGATCCATCGGCCTTCCACATCCATCCGCTGCGCTATTGTCTGGCCTTGGCGGCAGCTGCCGAGGATTCGGGAGCAAGACTGTTCGAGGCCACGCGCGTTCAAAGGGTGATCGACGACAAGCGCCCCTTTCAGCTGGTGACAGGGCAGGGAAGGATAACCGCAGACCATGTGGTCTATTGCATGAGCGCGCACGACCGGCATCTTGCGGGCGCTGCGGGACGGGCTGTTTTGCCCGTGGCGACTTACGTCGCGGTGACAGAGGCTCTTGGGGAGCGCGCAGCTCTTGCCATCGGCACCGAGGCTGCCGTTTCCGATACGCGCCGGTCGGGCGATTATTACCGCCGCGTCACCGACGGGCGCATATTATGGGGCGGGCGGATCACTACGCGCATCTCGGAGCCGCGGCAGCTGGCGGCAGAAATGAAACAGGACATGCTCGGTGTGTTTCCGCAGCTCGGCCATCCGAGAGTGGAGTTCGCGTGGAGCGGCATCATGAGCTATGCCATCCACAAGATGCCGATCATAGCTGAGATCGCCCCCGGCCAATGGGCAGCGACCGCTTTCGGCGGCCATGGCCTGAACACAACGGCAATGGCAGGCATCCTCATCGCGCGTGCAATTGCAGATAAAGACGGCGAATGGAGACGCTTCACAGCGTTCGGAGCTCCCTGGGCCGGCGGCTTGGCGGGCCGGATCGGCGTCCAGCTGAGCTATTGGCACATGCAACTGCGCGACCGGATGGATGAATATCGTGCATCGCGCCAAGACTGATCGTGGCCGCACCTCCGTCAGAACACTACCGCTACGTCAGCGCGATCATGCGAATCGAGAAGATCGCCCATCGGCCAAAAGTTAATTTTCCGGAGCTCACCGCCAAAAAAGTCGGCTCCGATTTCCGGCTGCTAACCTATTGTGGAGGCCAACGAGGCTCGATATAAGGCGCCGATTCCCCCGGGAGTCTGAAGAGGGGCAGGGACGCTTCATGGCTGCGAACAACTACATGGAATATCGGCCGAGCGAGGATGAGCCGTTCATGAACGAGCGGCAGCGGGAGTACTTCCGGCACAAGCTCCTTTCTTGGAAAGACGACATCCTGCGCGAGAGCAAAGAAACGCTCGAGCATCTCCAGGATGAGAACAATGTGCTTCCCGATCTCGTCGATCGCGCCTCCACCGAAACCGACAGGGCCCTTGAACTGAGAACACGCGACCGGCAGCGCAAGCTCATCGCGAAGATCGATGCGGCGCTGCATCGGATCGAAGAGGGCTCCTATGGCTTCTGCGAGGAAACGGGAGAGCCTATCTCGCTGCGGCGGCTGGATGCGCGGCCGATCGCGACCCTTTCGATCGAGGCCCAGGAGCGCCACGAGCGGCGGGAGAAGGTCTACCGGGACGACTAACCGTTTCGATGGCCGTCAGGCTCGTCGTAACTGCCGCGAATAGAGGTTAGACGGGGTCCATCAGGCTCCATGCTGCGCAGATTGGGCGCGCGGTCGCCGAACACGGCGGGACGCGGCGGCATGCGCGGCCGCAATGGCGGGGGCACGCCGCGCTCGGAATTTTCCGCTGGCGGCTCGAGATGTTGAGGGGAGTGCAGATAAGGCGCCTCATCGCCCAGAGGAAGCTCTTCGCGAATGGCGCCGATGCCGCTTTCGATCACCATGTCATGATGAGGTCCGATGAGCAGCAAATGCTCCACGCCATCGCGGCGGATCAGAACGAGGCGGCGGATCTTGTCGATGTCGTGATATTCCGCCACCGCGAGCCGCTGTCCCCTGCGGCCGCGAACGCCGCCGCTCATCGAACGCGAAATTAGCGTGGCAATGACGAAGACCAACAGCAACACGACTGCCGCGCCGGCGTAGATCAGGATATTCTGGAATTGCATCATGGGCCCCATCGGCTCAGCGCCGTAATCTGAGTCGCGCCGACTGTACCAGAGTCGAACTTCAAAAGCAGGGGAATCATGTGTATCACTGATAGCGGGAGAGTCGGCAATCTGCCGATACTCGCCATGGTTCGGCTCATGCGAGCCGCAGGGCGATCTGAATGAGTCATGGGGAAGGACGCACCGCAGGACCGTTGGCGCTGCTTGGGCAACGGGCAAGACCGCTTGCAGCGGCGGTGGCGTCGGTGTGCGCTGTTCTTACCGTTGCGCTCCTAAGCCGATGGCTTGACGGGCAATTCACGTCCTGGCCATTGATCGGGCTAGGTTTTCTCGCCTTTCTAGGCCTGATCCTGCTGCTCGGCGCGTTGGCGGGATTCATTCACATCGGCAGCATGCCGCGGCAAAAGGCATTCTTCGAGGGCCTTGCGGATGCGATTGACGAGGCCTTTGTGGTCACCGACAGCCGCGGCAGGGTCATTTATGCCAATCAGCCCTACCGATCGCTGCTCAGCCAGGAGGGCAGGGGGAAAGCCGTCGGGGTTGAGAATTTGTATTCGGGGCAGCCCGACATTTCAGATCGAATTTACCGGCTTGCCCAAGCCGCGCGCGACCGGCGTCAGGGTTCGGAGGAATTCCGGCTGCCGGCGGGCTCGTCGGCAGCGGGGGCAAAGGCCGACGAACCGAGCTGGATCAGAATTACCGTCGCACCCATCGCCGCAAGCCTTGGACAGGTCTATTCGCTTTGGCGGCTGAGAGATGTCAGCCTCGACCGGCAGCGGCAGGAGAGCGCCTTTGCGCGGCTGCAGTTCATCATCAGTTATCTCGATCACGCACCCGCCGGCTTTTTCTCGACGGATGCCGACGGCCGCATCGTCTATCTGAACGCAACGCTTGCCTCATGGCTCGGACTTGATCTGGCGAAGATCGAAGAAGCCACATTGAAACTGGAAGACATCGCCACCATTGCCGGCAAGCAACTCCTGCTCGGCATCGCGCCACGGGCCGGACAGGAACGCATCGACACGATCGACATCGAGCTAAAAACCTCCGAAGGTCGCCTGCTGCCGGTGAGGATCATGCATCGGACGGATTTCGACGAAACAGGACAGCCCCGGCCTTCGCGCTCGCTGGTGCTAAGGCGGCTGAAGGACGATGACGTCGACGGCAGGAGAGAGGCAGAGCTGCAACTCTCAAGGCTTTTCAACACGGCTCCGATCGCCATTGCTCATATCGACCGGTCGGGCAGAGTGGCCAACGCGAATGTCGCCTTCCTGAAGCTGAGCTCTGCTGCCAAGCGGGGCGCGCCGCTCACCGATCTCGCGGCTGAGCCCTACCGGGCGGCCATTCTGGACAGTTTGAGGCAGGCTTATCGCCGCGGCGGGCAGATTCCGCCCGTCGATATCGTGCTCGCGGGAGAACAGTCGCGCACGGTGCAAATTTTCTTCGCCCCGGCTGCCAGCGAGTTCGGCGAATCGGCACCTACCTTGATCTATGCCGTCGAAACGACTGAACATCGCGCGCTCGAGGTTCAACTGGCGCAAAGCCAGAAGATGCAAGCTATCGGCCAGCTCGCGGGAGGCGTCGCGCATGATTTCAACAATGTGCTGACCGCAATCATCGGATTTTCCGACCTGCTCCTGGCCCGTCACCGCCCGACCGATCCAGCCTTTGCGGATATCATGAACATCAAGCAAAATGCCAATCGTGCCGCCAATCTGGTGCGGCAGCTTCTGGCATTTTCACGCCGTCAGACGATGCGGCCGGAAATCCTGTCGCTGACGGATGCGATTTCAGATCTCGGCAATCTGCTCGGGCGGCTGCTCGGCGAAAAGGTCGGGCTCAAGGTCATCCACGGCCGCGATGTTGGCTTAGTGAAGATCGATGTGAACCAATTCGAGCAGGTCATAGTCAATCTCGCGGTTAATGCACGCGACGCGATGCCGAAAGGCGGCACACTGACGGTGCGGACCGCCAATGTGACCGTCGATGAATCGCGCATGATCAGCCCCGACCTGATGCCGCCTGGGGAATATGTGCTGTGCGAGGTCGAAGACACCGGTTTTGGGATGGGCCCCGACATTCTGGAAAAGATTTATGAGCCGTTCTTCTCCACGAAGGAGGTCGGCAAGGGCACGGGCCTTGGCCTTTCCACCGTTTACGGAATCGTAAAACAGACCGGAGGCTTCATCTTCTGCGAAAGCGAAGTTGGAAAGGGAACGAAGTTCCGGATTTATTTGCCCCGGCACTATCGCGAGCCCGTGAAAGAGGAAGACCAGATCAAGATCGACGAGAAGCAGCTGAAAAAGCAGGATCTGACGGGGAAGGGAACTGTTCTGCTCGTAGAGGACGAGGATGCCGTGCGAGCCTTTGCCTCACGGGCGCTGGCCTCGCGGGGCTACAAAGTGCTCGAAGCCGATTCCGGAGAAACCGCCCTCAAGGTGCTCGAAGAGAATCAAGGCAAGATCGACCTTGTGCTTTCCGATGTGGTGATGCCGGAAATGGATGGTCCGACCCTTTTGAAAGAGCTTCGCAAGAAAGGGGTCAAGACACGTATCGTCTTCATCTCCGGCTATGCGGAGGACGCATTCGAGAAGAATTTGGAAGGCCAGACTGATTTCGCTTTTCTGCCGAAGCCCTTTAGTCTGAAGCAATTGGCAGAGGCGGTGAAACAGGCGATGGAGGCCTGAGCTGGATCGATGAAGACAATCGATGCGCTGGCGCGCGATCTGGAAACGGGGCAAACGACTGCGGCAGCGCTGGTTGAGACGGCGTTGGAGCGGATCAAGGATGCGGCGGGAGAAGGTGCCAGGACTTTCCTGCGCGTCGATGAGGCGGGAGTGCGGGAGACGGCTCGGTATGTCGACGGGCTGAGGCGGCGCAACGCGCAGCCGTCGCGCTATGCGGGCATTCCCATATCAGTCAAGGATCTCTTCGACGTTGCCGGCGAGGTGACGACCGTCGGGTCGGTCGTCCTGAAAGACCAGCCGCCGGCGCAGGCGGATGCGCCCGCGGTCGCGCGGCTCAAGGCAAAAGGCTTCATCGTGATCGGGCGAACCAATATGACGGAATTCGCCTATTCGGGGGTTGGCCTCAATCCTCATTATGGAACGCCGCTCTCGCCCTATGATCGCGCGACAGGGCGTATTCCGGGCGGATCGTCATCGGGTGCCGCGGTTTCGGTTTCGGATGGAATGTGCGCGCTGGGCCTCGGCACGGATACCGGCGGTTCCTGCCGCATCCCGGCCTCGTTCTGCGGTGTGGTCGGATATAAGCCCAGCACCGGCCGCATTCCCACGCGCGGGGTCTATCCCCTGTCGCGAACGCTCGATTCCGTTGGATCCCTGGGCCGTTCGGTGCGGTGCGTTGCGCTCGCCGAT
>DATFOT010000204.1:0-2087 GCA_035265265.1 Aestuariivirgaceae bacterium
TATCGCCCTGGTCCAGCAGCCTCATTATGTGCGTCTCGCCCGCGCTTCGGTCATGAGCGAAAAGACCAAGGATTATGTCACTGCTGCGCGCGTTGCCGGTGTCGGGCCGCTCCGGCTCATGTTCCGCACCATTCTGCCCAATTGCATGGCACCCCTGATCGTCCAGGCGGCCTTGTCGTTCTCGAATGCCATTCTCGATGCCGCAGCCCTGGGCTTTCTCGGAATGGGGGCCCAGCCGCCAACGCCCGAATGGGGAACGATGCTGGCCGAGGCGCGCGAATTCATCCTGAGGGCTTGGTGGGTCGTCACCTTTCCGGGCCTCGCGATTTTGGTAACCGTGCTCGCAATCAATCTGATGGGCGATGGCTTGCGCGACGCGCTCGATCCTCGTCTCAAGCGCAGCTGAGCGGGGAACTCATGGCTCTCCTCGAAATCAGCAATCTCACGGTGGAATTCACCACCGCCCACGGACCGTTTCGCGCCGTCGATCGCGTGTCCTTCTCTCTCGACAAGGGCGAAGTGCTGGCCATCGTCGGTGAATCGGGATCGGGCAAATCCGTGGCCATGCTGGCCGTCATGGGCCTTTTGCCTTGGACCGCCAACGTAACGGCCGACCGCCTGGTGTTCGACGGCAAGGATCTCCTGGGTCTCGACGATCGCGCCCGGCGCGCCATCATCGGCAAGGACATCACCATGATCTTCCAGGAGCCGATGTCCAGCCTCAACCCATGTTTTACGGTTGGGTTTCAGCTTATCGAATCGCTTCAGTTTCACCTCGGCATGTCGCGCAAGCAGGCCCGCAACCGCGCCATCGAAATTCTTCGCGACGTCGGCATCTCCGCCGCCGAGCGCCGGATGAGCGCCTTCCCTCATCAGCTTTCCGGCGGCATGAACCAGCGCGTGATGATAGCGATTGCGATCGCCTGTAAGCCCAAGCTCCTGATCGCCGACGAACCGACAACGGCCTTGGACGTGACGATCCAGGCGCAGATTCTCGATCTGCTGCTGAAGCTTCAGCAGGAAACCGGGATGGCGCTCGTCCTGATCACCCATTCCATGGGTGTTGTTGCCGAAACAGCCGAGCGGGTCAGCGTTCAATATGCCGGACAGAAGGTCGAGGAGCAGGACGTCGTCGGGCTTTTCAGCGACCCTCATCATCCCTATACCGCAGCTCTTCTCGCCGCTCTGCCCGAGCGGGCCCTTGCCCGCAAGCTTCCTTCGATACCGGGCGTGGTGCCGGGACAATTCAATCGCCCGACCGGTTGCCTATTCTCGCCGCGCTGTCCCTTCGCCACGGAACTGTGCCGCAGGCTGGCGCCGCCGCCTCAGCCGCCGGCACTTGGATTTGCCCTCTGCCATTATCCACTCATCGCCGGCCGCCCGCAGGGCCACCCCGGAAATCGCGAGGCAGCCGCATGACGGGTGATACCGTGCTCATTGCGGAAGATCTTACGCGCTATTACGAGATGTCGCGCGGCGCCTTCAAGGGTCACGTGCTGCTCAAAGCCGTCGACGGCGTCAGCTTCCGCTTGCAGAAGGGCAAGACCCTCGCCGTCGTCGGCGAATCGGGTTGCGGCAAGTCCACGCTGGCGCGTCTTGTCACCATGATCGAGGAACCTACCGGCGGCACGCTGACGATTGCCGGGCTCCCGGCCGTGGGCGCAACCGCGGAAATCCGCAAGAAGCTGCGGCCCAAGGTTCAGATCGTTTTTCAGAACCCCTACAGTTCGCTCAATCCCCGCCAGAAAATCGGCGAGACGCTCGAAGAGCCTCTTCTCGTCAACACCGGTCTAGCCAAGAAAGATAGGCGCGAAAGAGCTCAAGGGATGCTTGCCGATGTCGGCCTGAGGCCCGAACATTACGACCGCTATCCCCACATGTTTTCCGGCGGCCAGCGTCAGCGCATCGCCATTGCGCGCGCCCTGATGCTCGATCCGCAGATTCTCGTGCTCGATGAACCGGTCTCGGCGCTCGATGTGTCCATTCAGGCGCAGGTTCTCAATCTTTTGACCGACATCATCGACAGGCTGGATCTTGCCTACCTCTTTATCAGCCACGATCTCTCCGTGGTTCGCCACATCGCCGAT
>DATFOT010000205.1:0-6354 GCA_035265265.1 Aestuariivirgaceae bacterium
ATATTCGGCTCGCTGTTTCTCATTTTAGCTGTCGCCTTGGTTGCTTTTGCCTATGTCACGGGACGTGCTACCGCGCTATCGCAAGCTTCAGCTCTTGTCGACGCAAAGCTCGATAATTTGATTAGCCGTTCTGTCGGTCAGCTGACCGAGATTGAGGCGATTGTCGCAGCGCTTGCCAATACCTCGAAGCTGGCGGTCGCGGGGCGGGGTGACCCGACAGGGAAGCTTGCCTTGCTCAGAGATACGTTGTCGCGCCTGCCCATAGCCGATGGTTTATATGTAGGCTATCCGAACGGCGATTTTGCGCATCTCGTATCTCTCGAACGGGGTGCCTGGAGGCGCACGCTTTCAGCGCCTCCGGCTACGAGTTTCGCATTTCGTGTCATTTCCGTCGATCCAAATGGACCACGATCATCGATTTGGACATTCTTCGACTCAGCCGGGCGCTTTCTGAAGCGGACCGAACCTGCCGATACGGACTATGATCCTCGTGTTCGGCCCTGGTTCAAATTGGCCCAAGCCAAAGCAGGAATGGCATGGACGCCGCCCTATGTGTTCGCGACCACGGGGCAAACCGGCTTCACGATCTCGACCATAATGCCAGACATGCCAGGTGCGGTGGTCGGCGTCGACCTGACACTTCAACATTTGGGCCAGATCTTCGAGCAGCAAAAGATTACCCCCGGTACGCGGGTTATGCTGTTTGATAGCAAAGGAGGACTTCTGGCCTTCTCAGGAATGAATGAGGCAAATTCTGGCAAGGGTATCACACATGGCGACATCATTCTCAGAACGGAGCGCGAGCCACTAATACATGAAGTGTATCGTCGTTCGAGCGAACTTGGCCGGGCTCGCGCGAGGTCATTTTCATTCAAGTTTGGTGGCCAGGACTACATTGCGACAGTCAAGTCCGCGTGGCCATCGGCAAACCAGCGCGTGTTCATGGCCATGGCTACGCCCGTTCGCGAGCTGACAGCGGATGTTGCCCGTAGTAATTTGAATGCTCTGGGTATCTCAATACTGGTTGCATTGATGTCCCTTCCGGTCGTCGTCTTTGCCGCTCGGAAGATATCACGGCCGCTCCATCAATTGTCTGGCGAGGCCCGAAAGATAGAATCTTTCGACCTCGCCGACAGCGTTCCGATCAGGTCACGGATCACGGAAGTCCGAGAACTCGAAGAGGCTATGGGGTCGGCCAAGTTGGGACTGAGGACTTTCGGCCTTTACGTTCCAGTCGACCTTGTTCGCCAAATCCTCAACTCGGGAGTGAGCCCGACCCTTGGCGGCGAACGACGCACCCTGACGGTGATGTTCTCCGATATACAGGACTTCACCAGCATTGCTGAAGCGCTGGCACCCGAAGAGGTGATGCTGCTGCTATCAGAGTACTTTAGTATTGCCTCCAAAGCCATCCTCGGCAACGGGGGGTCCATCGACAAATTCCTCGGCGACGGCATCTTTGCCAGGTGGAATGCACCGCAACGCATCGACGAGCACGAGGTCTGGGCATGTCGCTGTGCACTGGAGTTTCAGGAGCAGATTTCGCTGTTCAACGAGCGGCAGCGATCGCGTGGCAAGCCCGTGCTCGAAACGCGCATTGGCATACATACCGGTGTTGCCGTTGTAGGCAACATTGGAACTGCCGATCGCCTGGAATACACCGCGCTTGGGGATATGGTGAACATCGCAGCCCGGCTGGAGCAGATCAACAAAAATTACCAAACCCGGATATTAGTGAGTGCCGAAGTTGCTGTAGCAGTGGCAAATACCTTCGGTGTCCGGCGGATCGACGAGGTTCTACTTAAAGGCCGTAAGCAGGCCATCAAGGTCTTCGAGCTCTATCCGTACACATAAGATCCACATTGTGGGTTCAATGCTCCCCGCGAGCTCGGTGTACTACCGAAGGCCAATTGCGCTTTCAGGCGCGATGAGCATATTTAATGTGAATTGGCTTAATGCAGAAAACACCATAACAGCCTGCGCCTAGCCGTTGCGGAGCTGCTGTCCTTCGCTTAGCCGAATTCTAAAAGCGATGTGGCAGATGGCACCCTTAACACTTGAGGAAGGAAAGCTGATGCAAACCTCAAAATACACGCTGATTGCTGCAGCGATGGGATGTTTGGTGCTTTTGCCGCAACCTGCTTCGGCAAGTCCCCTCCTTGCCAGGCTCATGGGTGCGGACTCAGCAGCATCTAAGTTCAACCACATCGAAGAAGTCGGCTACAAAAGTTACAATAGGCGTTACAACCATCGCCGATACGGGCATCGTCGCTATCACGGCTATCGCCGGCACCGTCGCCATCGCTACTATAACGACTACTACCACAATTATGACGATTACTATCCGTCCTATGGCTACTCGTCTAATTACTGCAATGGGAATTACGGCTACTATGGCGGCTATTGCGGATACCCTGGTGTTGGGTTTGGCTTTGGTTTGCCCTATTTGAGCTTCGGGTTCGGGAGCGGTCAACACGGGTACTACCACCGCCACCACCGCTATCGCTACCGTTACCTCTAGCAGGATATAGTGGTCTGATCAGGATGAGCTGGTTGGCTGCATGCGCCGCAAGCGCAAGTGTAATCCTGGCGAGCGGGGGGACCGCGCAGGGGATAGATTATCCTCAGCGCGGCATCCAGGAAATCGCGTATTCACCCGGCTCGGCAAACCAACAGACCCAGCAAGCACCCGATGCGATTTGGCTTATACATGATGACAGTGCTTGGTATCTGCAAGCGCGGATCGACGAGGTCATAATCCACTCTTTAAAAGTTAATCGAGGCAATTGCGTATCCGCACATTCGTTTGACCAAGCTATTACGCATCGCCCCGCCACACTGAAGTTTGGTGATATCTTGCTGGTCGTTACTATGTCCGGCTGCAGAATGATCGAGCTAGAGGTTCAAACCAACCACGGCGTAACCTTATGGAAACAGGAAGACATCTACGGAAAAGAGCAATAGTAAATTTCACTTAAGCGGAATGGCGCCATTTGCGGCTGTTTCTTAGAACGCTCGCGCTGGGTGAGATCATCGTTCCATTGATGATCGAAAGATCTCTCCCACAAGGCAAAACTCAACGGAGCAGCCAGAAGGGGTGTTGCAGAGAGGATTAGCCCTGCCAGGACGACAGTATGAAGAGTCCGGTCGTTCATTGCTGCTCCTTTCAAGCGCCATCGATTCTAATGACGAAGATGCAGGGGGCTAGTCGGACTAAAGGCTCACTGGCGGCCATAGGGCTGAAGTTCATGACTGGCGATCGATCCAGGGAAGCGGCCATCACGTAACTTGATTTTCGATATCGCATCCCCTGGTGGACTTAGGTGCAATAGGCGTAACTCCACTACCTTTATAGTCTCATTTCCAAATAGCGCGCGTACAGCGCCGCCGAAGCGCCTTTTCCAGGGAGCATTCGTAATGCCGTCAGTCGCCGCTGAGGGGCTCCGATCTCCGGACTCGCCTTGGGTTCGCGGCCCGGTCTGGGATGGCGTGTGGATGCTCAGCGCGCTATGGCTGGTACCCGTCGCTTGGTGGCTCACCCACGGCGATGCCGATCCTGAAGAGGGTCCCCTCGACCTGTTTTATTTCGGTCTCACGGCACTCTTCTGGCTCGGTCACCGGATGAGCAGCACCTATCTTGCCTATTGCACCGAGGCATATAGGCCTCTTCTGCGAACGCAACCGGTTCGGTTTCTCGTGATCCCTCTGCTCGTGACAGCCGGTTGTTTCGCAATCTTTCTTCCCGCCGACGAAGCATTTCCGTGGAGCCGCGAGCAGCGCCTCGTAGCGATCGCGATTTTGGACTACGTCTTCGTGACATACCACTTTGCGTCTCAGCATTTCGGCGCCCTTGCGCTGTACCGCACGCGGGTTGGACGGGCAGCGTTTCTTCACACGCGAACGATCGACAGGATGTTCGCGTTGGGCGTCGGCGGCGTCCTCGTTGTCCTGGCGGACATTCTTGCCGGAGTGGTCGCATATCAGGATCTCTGGGAAGGCTGGGTGCTGCCGGAGTGGCTCTTCTCTGCGCAGGACGGAATCCGCACCTCTGCGATGGTTGTGCTAGGCGTCGCTACCACTGTGATGCTTGCCGTCGAGATACGGGCGCCACGCTGGTCGTTGCCGCGCCTTCTCTACACGCTGGGACTCGCGGGCATGGTTGTCGTGGCCCTTCAGCCGCGAAGTGTGTTTCTTTTCCTCGTCCTCTGGACGTCACAACACTGGATCCTGGCGACTGGCTTGGCCTCGCTTACGCCGGGAGCGGAGCCAAGGCCTGCAACCGGTCCCCTAAGACGGCTGCTGCATGGTGTTAATGTTCGTCCGTGGGCGGTTCTCGCGCTCTTGACGATTGTCTCGATCGTTCTCCTGCCGTTTTTCGAGGTCGAAGCGAACCGGCAGGGCGGAGCGTACTATGGCGATCGTATCTTCGGTGCGATCGCGACCGGGCTGCGGACCTCCTCATGGGTTCCTGCGCTGATAGCGCTGGGATTTGCGACCGGGTTCGTCCACTACCTGCTCGATCGAAGCGTGTACCGAATGTCGGACCCTCAAGTGCGTGCGGCGGCACGCGGTCTCCTACGGTGACCTCGGCCTATCAGAACGGACTCAGATGGGAGAGAATGAGCGCGCCTGTTCGCTGAAAAAGCTAAGCCTCACTAAGCGAGCGCATATGGGACTATCAATCCGCAACGAAAATACTGGGGAAAGCAGCCTCCTTAGTCTCCACGCAACGGAGCCGCCTTTTGTCGCGGGGATGTTGCCCTCGGGAATTGCTCGGAACGAGAGGTTGTCTTACTCCGATCCTGAGAACAGCGAGCTACGCATGGACGCAGCACCAGATCCATATCAATATGTTCTGGAGCAACCATTGACCACCGAACCGGGGACTGAGTGGAACTGCAGCGGAGGTTCCACCGCCCTTCTTGGCGCGATATTACAGAAAGTTAGTCAGAAACCGTTGGCGGAGTTTGCCCGCGAGGCGCTTTTTGAGCCGTTAGGCATTACTGAGTTCGAATGGATGAGAATGCCATCTGGCGAGCATCCCGCGAAACGAAGAGCAGTTGATCCAGAATATCGGTGCCGTCGGTTGGAAACTAACTCCGCAACAAATCACCACGCTTGATGCTGCCAGCGCTGTCCTTGCCGCCTATCCCGTCTGGCATCAGCGTGAGTTTCCCATGCTGAACGAAAATGCGCGTGAAAGCACGTTCGAATCTATTGATGAAGGGTCTTGAGAACGGTTGTCTTCAGGCCATCAAAGTCAAGTCCGTCGCCGGATTGCGCGCAAGCAATTACCTGAGCTGAAATCCAGTGACGGACATTATCATCGTCGCCATGTACCCTGCCGATGCGTTCTAGATGGAGCCATATCGAATCAAAGACTTCTTTAAGCACCTCAATGTCCCTAGGCTCAAAGACCCCAACTAAGGTCTTCATAGTGCCACCTCCGATAATCCCCGACATCTCCTCTCCGTCAGCAAAAAATCTCTGATAGGGGAAGTCAAGAGTATGTCTGTTTCCGTACGCATTGCATGGCAGCCGATTACCACCACCTGCAGACCGTCATGGTGCTTGCAAGCGTTAAGACGACGGCGTCTATAGCATCTTTGCCTCTCAGGAGATCCGGTTTGAAAAAGCGCTATAGTTGGCCAAAAGGCCATTGGAACTGGCCTATCAAGGTCACCCATCAGCATGGCCTGCGTTCGGGCCAGATCCTCTGTGTGGGCGGGCAGGTGGATCTGACGAGCGAAGGTGAGGTTCGCAATCCCGGAGATCTCTGGGCGCAGCTTCCCCGCTGCATCGCCAATCTCGCCCGCGTGCTGGAGGAGCTCGGTTGCGGAGTTACTGACGTCGTCAAGCTTCTGTGTTTCTATGTGAACGACGGCTCGGTTGACGAGCAGCAATTCCTGCGCGCCCTCGCACGGTGTTTGCCCGAAGGGGCGCGTCTTGCGGTTACTGCCATTCCGGTTCCTGCCTTGGCATATCCCGGAATGCTCGTCGAGATCGAAGGCTTCGCCATGCGGGGCAGCGATGATGGGCCGCTTCCCCGCACCTACGCCGAGATCGAAGGTTCATCGCCATTGCCGGAGCCCTTCGTGCAGGGCTTGCGGTGCGGCAAAATGATCTTCTTGAGCGCTCAGTCTCCACTCGATGGCGCGGCGAGTGTGAGGCTTCCGAATGACATTCTGGGGCAAACGCAGCAGGTGATGACCCAGCTTCACGCCGCGCTCCAATCCCTTGGCGCGGACTTCAACGACGTCGTCAAGGTGAACCGCTGGTATGTCGGCCACGGCAAGATTGAAGATTTCGAGCCCGCTGCTTTGGCCTGTGCCCAACATTTCCGCGAGCCGGGCC
>DATFOT010000206.1:0-5501 GCA_035265265.1 Aestuariivirgaceae bacterium
GCCGCGCCGGCCTAGCACTCAACCCCTGGTCAACGGCAGCCAGTCCACGGCTTGCCTACAGGCACCGGCCCTTTCTCCACACTCAAAAGGCGACATCCGGACAGCGCCTCCTTCACGGAGCAGGGTGAAGAATGACTACCCGCAATTAGGAATGTTGTCAAGAGGAAAATATTCCCCTCCCCCTTGTGGGGAGGGGCGAGGGGTGGGGTGCAACCTTCGCAAGGACCCCACCCTGTCTTTGCTTCGCTCAGACATCCCTCCCCACAAGGGGGAGGGAAAAATACTCGCCGGATCAAGTCCGGCCATGGCCGTTCTAATTTCGTCAAAGCACCCGCCGTCTAAATCCAGCCGGCAAGCTCTTCCCGGATCAGGCTGTTCAGCATGCGGACCGATGGCGGCGACGCATTGAGGCACGGCACGACGGAGAATTCCTTGCCGCCTCGGTCGAGAAATGTCTCGCGCAAGCCGATACCGATTTCTTCCAGCGTTTCCACGCAATCTGCCGCAAATCCCGGGCACACGACCAGGAGATTGCGGCAGCCCCCCTGCGCCAGTTCCGCCGCCGTCCGGTCGGCATAAGGTTTGAGCCACTCGGCGCGGCCGAACCGCGACTGAAACGCGACCACGAGCTCCTGCCTCTTCAGACCCAGCGCTTCGCTAAGAAGGCGCGCTGTCGTCACGCAATGCTCTTTGTAAGGATCGCCCTTGTCCGTGTACTCCTGGGGCAGGCCATGGAATGATGCCATGATCCTTTCCGGCCGCCACGGCAATCTTTCGAGGTGACCGCGAATGCTTGTCGCAAGCGCCTCGATATAACTTGGGTTGTCGTAATAGGGCGGCAGTGTTCTGAGCGCAGGCTGCCGGCGCATGGCACGCAGCGCATCGAAGGCCTTGTCCAGCGCCGTCGCCGTCGTGGCCGCCGAATATTGCGGATAGAGCGGAACGAGCAGGATACGGTCCGCCCCTTGGTTCACCAGCGCTTGCAGCCGCTGCGCTAGCGGCGGCTTGCCGTAGCGCATCGCCCAATCGACTGCGACTGCGCCCTCGCTTGCGAAGGATGCAGCGATTGCCTTGGCCTGCTCGCGCGTGATCGTCTTGAGTGGTGATTCATTGAGGTCGAAATTCCAGATTTTCTTATAGGCATGGCCGGATTTCTTCGGCCGCACCGACAAAATCAGGCCGTTGAGGATGAGCCACCATAGAACCGGGTTTGTTTCGATCACTCTGCGGTCCGACAAGAATTCCTTCAGGTACCGCCGCACCGGCCAATAGGTGAAATCTTCAGGGGTGCCGAGATTGATGAGCACCACGCCGATGTGTTTCCCCGTCATGCCCCCGGCCGCGCTCCCTCTCTCTTTCGTGCCGCCGTCAATCATCCCTTAACCATTCTGCGCTTGCTCACTTGTCATTAACGCACTTCAGACAGGATGGCTTCCAGGAGCGGGGAGCGCTGTCCGCGTCAACGATGTAGAGGTCATTTCCTTGCAGACAAGAGGATTTTCATTTTCGCCCCCCGCCAACGAAGGGATGAACATCTCCGAGCTTTTGCGCGCCGAAACCTCCCCGGATGAAGAAACCCGCGGCCTGGCTGAAAATTCTTCATCCCCTACCCTTTGTGTCCGTCTGCTGATCGTTGCGGCAGCCCTTCTGCCTTCATCTATTGCCGTTTTGCTTCTGCTGATGCCCGACTTCCGGTCGCCCGCCGCGATAGCCATGGCCCTCCCGGTCTTGTGCCTGTTCTTGCTGGCAATCTTTACAGTGATTTTCATCGCCCAATACCGCGCCTTGCTCGATCGCATCCGGAGCCGGAATTATACCCTGCACCAGGACAAGGTGATCACGCTGCTTCTTGAAGACTTCGCTGCGGGATCGAAGGATTGGCTATGGGAAGCCGATCACGGGGGCGAGCTCGTTTATCTCTCCGGCCGTTTGTCCGAGCTGACCGGTCACGCACAAGAGCAGCTGTTGGGAAGGCGCCTCCAGGCAATCAGCGGCTATCCTGCCCATATCCGGCCCTGGCAGGACATTCAGGACCGCATGGACGCCCGCGAAGAAATCCGCGAGATGGAAGTTCCAGTAAAGGTGAACAAGCAGCGCCGCTGGTGGCAGCTGAGCGCGCGGCCCGTCTATTCCGCCGCAGGCGATTTCCTCGGCTATCGCGGTGTCGGTCGCGACGTCACCGATGCTCACAGGGCAAAAGCGGCTCTCGTGCTGGCGAAGGACTCCGCCGAGCGCGCCTCCCACTCGAAGTCGCAGTTTCTGAACGTGATGAGCCATGAACTGCGTACGCCGCTCAACGCCATCATTGGATTTTCCGAGATCATGGCGAACGAACGCGAAGGACCTCTCGGCGTTCGCACCTATGCCGACTACGCGCGCAATATCGTGGAATCGAGCCGCCACCTCCAGCGCGTCATTAACAACATCCTCGATGCGAGCCGCATCGATACCAGCACCTTCAAGCTGCAGGAGCAGGAGATCGATGTCGCCGAGCTGGCCCAGGTCGTGGTGCGCAACGGCCGGCAGCTCGCCGATGAAGCCGGCGTCGCTTTGCTCTCCGACTACGCCTCTGTCCGTGCCGAGATCAGCGGCGATCTGGTGAGGCTCAGACAGATCCTCGACAATCTCCTCATCAATGCGGTCAAATTCACTCCCGCCCAGGGCAAGGTCGAATTCATTGTCCGCGACGAGGTGGACGGCGGCTTGAGTTTTGTTATTCGCGACACCGGAATCGGAATCGCCAAGAAGGACTTGGAGCGGGTCTTTGAACCTTTTGTTCAGGCTGATGTCGGCATGAACCGCAAATTCGCCGGAACCGGTCTCGGACTGCCGATCGCAAGAAAACTGGCAGAGGCGCACGGCGGCAAGGTCAAGCTCGAGAGCACACCCAACGTCGGCACCATAGCCACCTTCACTCTGCCTTCAGCCCGCGTCATCCGCGAAGCAGGTGCAGCCCCCATTGCCGAGGCCGTCGCGGCGGCGTAGCTTCACCTTCGCCATGCCGCACAAGCCTCTCTTCCGCAAGCCCAAAATACCTTTTGCCGGCGCCCGGACACCCAGGGCCGTCGGACAGATCGAAGGCGGCGCCGCAATCTTCGGAGCCCCCCATGGCACGCCCTATCGCGGTATCGACAACCGTCCGCATGCGGCAAGCGCCGATGCGCTGCGCAAGGCGGTCGCTGCCGACGGCGATTGGCGCGGCCATTGGGATTTCGACTTGGCGGGCCCCCTTCTCGGTCATGCCGATTTCAACCTCGCCGATCTCGGCGACCTGCCGACGAAACCGGGAACCGGCGCCCGCAACCGCGAGCTCATCGAGGGAGCTGCCCGCGCGATTCTTTCCCGCAATGCCGTTCCGATCATGATCGGCGGCGATGATTCCACCCCCATTCCCTTCATCCGCGCCTTCAATTCTCTCGAACCTCTCACCGTGCTGCAGATCGATGCCCATATCGACTGGCGCGACGAACGGCGCGGGGAGAAGCTCGGTTTCTCCAATACCATGCGGCGCGTTTCCGAAATGGCGCACGTGACCCGCATCATTCAAATCGGCGCCCGTGGCCTTGGCAGCGCAAGAAAGCAGGAATACCACGACGCCCTCGCTTGGGGAGCGCAGATAATCCCTGCCGCCGTGATTCACACCAGCGGCATAAAGGCGGCGCTGGATTTAATACCTCGCGACGCCAATTGCCTCATCACAATCGATTGCGACGCGCTGGATGGTGCCACCATGCCCGCCGTGATGATGCCCACCCCCGGCGGTCTGACTTATCGCCACATTATCGATCTCATCGCCGGCGTTGCCGGCAAGGCGAAGCTGGTCGGAATGGATATGATCGAATTCGTGCCTGCCCGGGACAAATCCGGTTACTCAGCCTATGTCGCGGCGCGCATCATCTGGAACGTCATCGGCAGGCTTGCACAAGCAGCCGACGCCGCCGCCGGTCACTCAGCCGCGATCGACGAAGGCGCCGACCGCCCCGCCCGGTAGGCGGCCATGAGATCGGCCCATTTGCGCTTCGCCGGCGCCAGATGCCGCTCCTTCACATGGCCGTAGCCGCGGATCTGTTCGGGAATGCTGGCGATCTCCACGGCCAATGCGTGATTGTCCGGATTTAGCCCGGCGATGACCTCGCTGATGCTGTTCCGATAATTCTCGATGAGCGCCCGTTCGCCTTTGCGTTCCTCCGATCGGCCAAACGGGTCGAGCGCCGTGCCGCGCAGGAACTTCAGCCTTGCCAGCAGCCGGAACGCGCTCATCATCCATGGGCCAAAGACCTTCTTGCGCAGATGCCCGGTTACGGGATCGCGCTTGGCCAGCAGCGGTGGTGCCAAGTGAAATTTCACCGTGCCGCCCTTGAACCGCTTAGCCATGGCTTTGAGGAAATCCCCATCGGTATAAAGCCGCGCAACTTCATACTCATCCTTATAGGCCATGAGCTTGTAGAGATAACGCGCCACGGCCTCGCTTAAGCCCGCCCGGCCTTTGGCCCGGGCTCCTTCGGCCCGGCGCACCCCATCGACGAAATTGCGATACCGGTCCGCATAGGATTTGTCCTGATAAGCGACGAGATCCAGGTACCGCCGCTCGATGACGGCATCGAGGCTCTCGATTTCGGGCATGGCCTCGCTCTGGCCGGTCAGCGAGTTGAAAAGCGCAGGATCATGCGCCGCGCGTCGCCCGAGAAGAAACGCATCGAGATTGAGCTTGACCGAAACGCCATTGAGTTCGATCGCCCGCTCGATGGCTTTTCCGCCGATCGGGACCAGCCCCTTCTGATACGCATAGCCGAGTGTGAACATGTTCGAGGCGATGGAATCGCCCAGGAGCTCGGTTGCGATCCCGGTCGAATCGACGAAGTGACTGCCTCGTGGCTTGAGCTGCGATTTGATGAGATCGGTCATCTCCTCAGCCGGAAAGACCAGATCCGGATGGCGCGTGAATTGCGCCGGCATCACCTGATGGGAATTGATTACTCCATGAGTGCGTGAAGGATCCGCGGTTGCGAGCACCCTTTCCGAGGCCGAGGTGACGAGGTCGCAGCCCAGGATGAGATTGCTGCCGCCCGCCGCAATCCTGATCGTGGCGATGTCTTCGGGCCTGGCCGCAATCTTGAGATGGGTGACGACCGCGCCGTTCTTCTGCGACAGCCCGGCCATGTCGATCAGTGCTGCGCCCTTGCCTTCGAGATGTGCCGCCATGCCGAGCACATGGCCGATGGTGACAACGCCCGTGCCGCCGATCCCGGTGACCAGAATCGACCACGGCCGCGCCACGACCTGCGCCTCCGGTTCTGGCAGCACCGGAAAAATTGGCAGGGCCGTGCCGGCCTTGGGCCTGCCCTGGATCAGCTCGCTGCCTTCGATCGTGACGAAGCTCGGGCAGAAGCCTTTCAGGCATGAATAATCCTTGTTGCAGATCGATTGCTCGATCTGGCGCTTGCGCCCGAATTCCGTTTCGACCGGCTGCACCGCGACACAATTCGATTTGACACCGCAGT